>NZ_JBEYJU010000003.1:0-213718 GCF_040703965.1 Streptomyces sp. NPDC006655
TGCCGAACGCGCGGCGTACGACGTCGCCGACGCCATGCACGCTCCCCCAGCCTCCGGCCGGGGGACCCCCACTCGCCGCACCGGGCCCTGACCCAAGTACGTCCAGTACGTGGATCAGGGCCCGGCACGCCGAGAGCACGCACCTGACGCCGCGCGGCCGCCCTCCGGGCGACGACGGGAATTGTCAGACAGGCCCTAGTTGTCGCCCTCCCGCTCCGCGAGGAAGCGTTCGAACTCCAGGCCGATCTCGTCCGCCGAGGGGATCTCCACCGGCTCGGCGAGCATGTTGCCCCGGGTCTCGGCGCCCGCGGCCGCGTCGTACTGGTGCTCAAGGCCCTGCACGAGCGCGGTGAGCTCCTCGTCGCCCTCCTGGACCTGGCGTTCGATCTCCGTCTGGGTGCGGTGCGCGTCCGTGCGCAGGGCGTGGGCGATGCCCGGGAGCACCAGCCCGGTGGCACCGGTGACGGCCTCCAGGACGGTCAGGGCGGCGTCCGGGTAGGGCGAGCGGGCGATGTAGTGCGGGACGTGCGCGGCGACGCCGAGGACGTCGTGGCCGGCCTCCATGAGGCGGTATTCGAGCAGCGCCTCGGCGCTGCCGGGCACCTGGGCCTCGTCGAAGGGGCTGCGGTGGCCGGGGACGAGGTCGGTGCGGTTGCCGTGCGGGGTGAGACCCACCGGGCGGGTGTGCGGCACGCCCATCGGGATGCCGTGGAAGTTCACCGACAGGCGGACGCCGAGGCGCTCCACGATCTGCCGCACGGCCGCGGCGAAGCGCTCCCACTCGACGTCCGGCTCGGGGCCGGAGAGCAGCAGGAACGGCGCGCCCGTGGCGTCCTGGACCAGACGGACCTCGATGCCGGGCTCCTCGTACTCGGTCCAGCGGTCCCGCTTGAAGGTCAGCAGCGGGCGACGCGCCCGGTAGTCCACGAGCCGGTCGTGGTCGAAGCGGGCGACGACCTGGTGGGGCAGCGAGTCGAGGATCCGGTCGACGATCTGGTCGCCGGTCTCGCCCGCGTCGATGTATCCGTCGAAGTGGTAGAGCATGACCAGACCGGCCGACTCCTGGGCGAGCGCCATGTCGACGACGGCCAGGCCCTTCGGCTCCCATGCGTACAAACCCTGCGGATCAAGCACTGTGACCGCTCCTCCTCGTGTTCGTACGTGACAACGCACCGTACGACGCGGGCATTCCTGATCAGCCGGCCTCTCGTGGCCTTTTCACACCGGGGCAGCAGGGCAACTCCCGGGGACTGCCCGGAAGTTCCCGGGACGCACCGGTGGGACGCCTCGGAACACGCCGAAGGGCCCGCACCTCGAAAGGTGCGGGCCCTCGGTGAAGCGGCTAGGCCCTGGGGCCCGGCGTCAGCTCTGGCCGCCGGCCAGCTTCTCGCGGAGCGCGGCGAGCGCCTCGTCCGAAGCGAGCGCGCCGGAGGTGTCCGCACCCTCGGAGGAGTACGAACCGCCACCCGTGACCGGAGCGGCACCCGCGGCGTCGCCACCCTCGGCGGCGGCAGCGGCGTCGGCCTCGCGGCTCTTGATGACCTGCTGCTGGTGCTGCTCGAAGCGCTGCTGCGCCTCGGCGTACTGGTGCTCCCACGCCTCGCGCTGGGTCTCGTAGCCCTCGAGCCAGTCGTTGGTCTCGGGGTCGAAGCCCTCGGGGTAGATGTAGTTGCCCTGGTCGTCGTAGGACGCGGCCATGCCGTACAGGGTCGGGTCGAACTCGACCGTGGCCGGGTCGGCGCCGAAGGCCTCGTTGGCCTGCTTCAGCGAGAGGCTGATGCGGCGGCGCTCGAGGTCGATGTCGATGACCTTGACGAAGATCTCGTCGTTGACCTGGACGACCTGCTCCGGGATCTCCACGTGGCGCTCGGCCAGCTCGGAGATGTGGACCAGACCCTCGATGCCCTCGTCCACGCGGACGAACGCACCGAACGGAACCAGCTTCGTGACCTTGCCGGGCACGACCTGGCCGATCTGGTGGGTGCGGGCGAACTGCTGCCACGGGTCTTCCTGGGTCGCCTTCAGCGACAGGGAGACACGCTCGCGGTCCATGTCGACGTCGAGGACCTCGACGGTGACCTCCTGGCCGACCTCGACGACCTCGGACGGGTGGTCGATGTGCTTCCAGGACAGCTCGGAGACGTGGACCAGACCGTCGACGCCACCCAGGTCCACGAAGGCACCGAAGTTGACGATCGAGGAGACCACACCGGAACGGACCTGACCCTTCTGGAGGGTCGTGAGGAACGTCTGGCGGACCTCGGACTGGGTCTGCTCCAGCCAGGCACGGCGGGACAGGACCACGTTGTTGCGGTTCTTGTCCAGCTCGATGATCTTCGCCTCGAGCTCCTTGCCCACGTAGGGCTGGAGGTCGCGGACGCGGCGCATCTCGACCAGGGAGGCCGGGAGGAAGCCACGGAGGCCGATGTCGAGGATGAGACCACCCTTGACGACCTCGATGACGGTACCGGTGACGATGCCGTCCTCTTCCTTGATCTTCTCGATGGTGCCCCAGGCACGCTCGTACTGGGCGCGCTTCTTCGAGAGGATCAGGCGGCCTTCCTTGTCCTCCTTCTGGAGGACAAGGGCCTCGATCTCGTCACCGACGGCGACGACCTCGTTCGGGTCGACGTCGTGCTTGATCGAGAGCTCTCGGCTCGGGATGACACCTTCGGTCTTGTAACCGATGTCGAGCAGGACCTCGTCCCGGTCGACCTTCACGATGACGCCGTCGACGATGTCGCCGTCGTTGAAGTACTTGATCGTCTCGTCGATCGCGGCGAGGAAGGCTTCCTCGTTACCGATGTCGTTGACCGCTACCTGCGGGGTGGTGGCGGTGGTCTCGGTGCTGCTCGTCATGTGGGAAAGGGCTCCGGTACGGACATTGAAGTCGTAGGTACTGCTTACGCCGGGAGCCCGTTTCGCTCTGATGAAGACCGGACAGCCAAGGAAACGCCACACAAAACCGCTGGTGGCGCCTCGAAAACCGAGGGGACATACAACAGATGCGAGCGCAGCCTGCTACGTCTGAGGTGCGCAGGCTCGCAGCGCAACTTGTAGCATACGGGGGCAGCCGGACAGGGTCAATGCGCGAAGGCGCACACCCGGGGCGGATCGCCGCATACCCGGCACAAGAACCGTCCCGCGAGGCCACGCAGGTCCGGAAAACCTCTTCCGAGACGCCCCGCCGACGGGTTGCAGGGAAGAGTACGACGAGGGAGCCGATCATCCAAGAGCCCGATTCGTTCGACCTCGAACCGGAAGCCACCCGGCGGACCGCCGGGGCCGCCGAGAGCAGCAGGGCCAACCGGGGCTGGTGGGACCGCAACGCCGACGAGTACCAGATCGAGCACGGCACGTTCCTCGGCGACGACCGTTTCGTGTGGGGTCCCGAGGGCCTCGACGAGGTGGAGGCGGAGCTGCTCGGCCCGCCGGAGGAGCTGAAGGACAAGGACGTCCTGGAGATCGGCGCCGGCGCGGCCCAGTGCGCGCGCTGGCTGGCCGCCCAGGGTGCGCGGCCGGTCGCCCTGGACCTCTCGCACCGCCAGCTCCAGCACGCGCTGCGCATCGGCGGATCGTTTCCGCTCGTCTGCGCGGACGCCGGCGCGCTGCCCTTCGCGGACGCCTCCTTCGACCTGGCGTGCTCGGCGTACGGCGCGCTGCCCTTCGTCGCCGACCCGCGTCAGGTGCTGCGCGAGGTGCGCCGGGTGCTGCGCCCCGGCGGCCGCTTCGTCTTCTCGGTCACCCACCCGGTCCGCTGGGCGTTCCCGGACGAGCCGGGACCCGAGGGCCTCACGGTCGCGAGCTCCTACTTCGACCGCACCCCGTACGTCGAGCAGGACGAGGACGGCCGCGCGGTGTACGTCGAGCACCACCGCACGCTCGGCGACCGCGTCCGTGACATCGTCTCCGCGGGCTTCGCCCTCGTCGACCTGGTCGAGCCGGAGTGGCCGGCCTGGAACACCTCCGAATGGGGCGGCTGGTCCCCGCTGCGGGGCGGCCTCGTGCCGGGCACGGCGATCTTCGTGTGCGAGCGTGCGTGACCGAACCGTCCGCACCGTCCGCACAGCCGGCGCGCACGCGCGCGTGAAGGGCGTTCCCGGGGGCGTACGACACTAGGGGCGTGATCCGTTACGACGCTCTGGACGCGCTGCCCGTACGACAGGCCCTGCCCGGTCTGGACGACGCCCTGGCCGGGCACGGCACCGCCGTCCTGGTGGCGCCGCCCGGCACCGGCAAGACGACGCTGGTGCCGCTGGCGCTCGCCGGTCTGCTGGGCGAGGGACCGCCGCGGCGGGTGGTGGTGGCCGAACCGCGCCGGATCGCCGCCCGCGCGGCGGCCCGGCGGATGGCGTGGCTGCTGGGTGAGCAGGTCGGGCGGAGCGTCGGCTACACCGTGCGCGGCGAGCGGGTCGTCGGGCGCCGCGCGCGCGTGGAGGTCGCCACGACCGGTGTGCTTTTGCAGCGCCTGCAACGCGACCAGGAGTTGTCCGGGGTCGACGTCGTCGTCCTCGACGAGTGCCACGAACGGCATCTGGACGCCGACACGGTGGCGGCCTTCCTCTGGGACGTACGGGAGACGCTGCGGCCGGAGCTGCGCCTGGTGGCCGCTTCGGCGACCACGGACGCCGAGGGCTGGGCCCGGCTGCTGGGCGGCGCGCCGGTGGTCGAGGCGCGCGGCGTCTCGTACCCCGTGGACGTGGTGTGGGCGCCGCCGGTGCGGCCGGTGCGGCCACCGCACGGGATGCGGGTCGACCCGGCCCTGCTGACGCATGTGGCGTCGGTGGTGCGGCGGGCGCTGGCCGAGCGGGACGGGGACGTGCTGTGCTTCCTGCCGGGCGTGGGCGAGATCGCGCGCGTGGCGGGGCAGCTGGGCGATCTCGGGGACACCGAGGTGCTCCAGGTGCACGGCAGGGCGCCGGCCGCGGTGCAGGACGCGGTGCTGGCGCCCGGGGAGCGGCGTCGGGTGGTGCTGGCGACGGCGGTCGCCGAGTCCTCGCTGACCGTCCCCGGGGTACGGGTGGTCGTCGACTCGGGGCTCGCGCGGGAGCCGCGGGTCGACCACGCGCGCGGGCTGGGCGCGCTGGCGACGGTACGGGCGTCCCGGGCAGCCGGACGGCAGCGGGCGGGGCGGGCCGGGCGTGAGGCGCCGGGGGCGGTGTACCGCTGCTGGTCCGAGGCCGAGGACGCGCGTCTGACCGCCTTTCCGGCGCCGGAGATCAGGGTGGCCGACCTGACCGCGTTCGCCCTTCAGGCGGCCTGCTGGGGCGACCCCGAGGCCACCGGGCTGGCCCTGCTGGATCCGCCGCCGGGCGGGGCGATGGCGGCGGCGCGGGCCCTGCTGACGGCGATCGGGGCGGTGGACCCCGCCGGGCGGGCCACCGAGCGGGGGTCACGGTTGGCCCGGCTGGGTCTGCACCCCCGGCTGGGGCGGGCCCTGGTGGACGGCGCCGCGGCGATGGGGGCGGAGCCGGCCGCCGAGGTGGTCGCGCTGTTGAGCGAGGAGGTACCCCGGGAGTACGGGGACGACCTGGGGGCCGCCCTGCGGCGCGCGCGGCGCGGGGGCGACGCCTACGCCGGGAGGTGGCGCGCGGAGGTCCGGCGCCTCCGGGGCGCCTTCACCGAGCTCTCCGGTCCGGCGCGCTCCTCGTCACCGGAGGGCGAGGGCGAGACGGGGGGCGGTGCCCAGGTGGGGGGCGGGATGCGGACCGAGGACGGGGACGGGGCCGGGGCCGGGGCCGGCGCCAAGGACTGGGCCGAGGCCGATGCCGATGCCAGTGGTGGGGCTGGTGCCAGAGGCGGGGCCGGGGCCCGCGTCGGTGCCGGAGGTGGGGACGGGGCCGGGGAGGGTGGCTCTGGTGATCAGGCCGCCGGGCTCGTCGTCGCGCTGGCCTTTCCCGAGCGGATCGCCCGGGCCGACGGCGGCTCTCATCTCATGGCCTCCGGGACCCGTGCCGAGCTCCGCGAGGGATCACCGCTGCGGTCCGCGCCCTGGCTCGCCGTCGCCGTGGCCGACCGGCCCGTGGGGAAGGGGCACGCGCGCGTGCAGCTCGCGGCGACGGTGGACGAGGAGACCGCGCGCAGGGCGGCCGGCCCCCTGCTCGACACCCGGGACGAGGTCCGTTGGGCCGACGGGGACGTCGTCGCGCGGCGGGTCGCCGGGCTCGGGGCGATCGAGCTGGCGGTGCGGCCGCTGCGGGACGCCGACCCCGCCCTCGTGCGTGAGGCGCTGCTCGAAGGGCTGCGGCAGGAAGGGCTCGGCCTGTTGCGGTGGACGGCGGACGGCGTCGCGCTGCGGCAGCGGCTCGCGTTTCTCCGGCTGCGGGTCGGGGAGCCCTGGCCCGACGTCGGCGACGACGCGCTGCACGCGCGCGTGGCCGAATGGCTGGAACCGGAGCTGAGCAGGGCCCGGCGGCGGGCCGATCTCGGGCGTGTCGACGCCGGGGAGGCGCTGCGGCGGGTGCTGCCGTGGGCGAGCGGCGAGGCGGGGCGGCTGGACGAGCTGGCGCCGGAGCGGATCGTCGTACCCAGTGGGTCGCGGATCCGGGTCGATTACGGGAACCCGGAGCAGCCGGTGCTCGCGGTGAAGTTGCAGGAGATGTTCGGATTGCAGGAGTCGCCCGCCGTGGCAGGGGTGCCGGTGCTGGTGCATCTGCTGTCGCCGGCCGGGCGGCCCGCCGCCGTCACCGCCGACCTCGCCTCCTTCTGGCGGGACGGCTACAAGGGCGTACGGGCCGAACTGCGGGGGCGCTACCCGAAGCACCCCTGGCCCGAGGACCCCGCGGGCGCCGAACCCACCCGGCACACCAACGCGCGGCTCAGGCGCTGACCGGTTCGGGGACGTCGGCCGGCGCCGGCCGCGGGTCGGCGGGGCGGCGGCCGAGCGCCTCCAGGTACAGCGAGAGTGCGAGCAGCGCGACGCCGAGGGAGAGGAAGCCCCAGGGGAGGTAGGAGGTCAGCAGCAGGACGATGGTGCGGTTGTGCTTGACCAGGGCGACCGTGTGCTCGACGTAGTCCTCGCGCATCTTCACGTCACCGGCGAAGGCGGTCACCTCGGCGCGGCCGCCGAGCAGCGTGCCGCCGCGCAGTTCCTCCTGGTGGATCTCCTCGCCGTTGACGGGTGCGCCGGTGACGGGTTCCACCCAGAACTTGCGGACCGTGGTGTACCAGCGGGTGGTGCCGGTCCTGGCGACCGACTCGGGGGTGATGCCCTGCACCGGCATCTTCTTGGGCAGGGCGACCCGGGTCCACGGGATGGTCTGCTCGAAGTAGTAGACCTTGACGCCCCGGAAGGTCCGCGTGCCCTTGTAGTGGATGGGGTTGGTGGTGCGGGTCTGCGCGTCGAAGTACTCGTAGTCCCGTTTCTCGGTCAGGAACGGCCACTTGAACTCGATGCCGTCCCGCTTCACCGGGTCGCCGTCGACCATCTCGCCGGTGGCGTGGACGGGTTCCTGACTGTGGGAGTCGAAGATGTAGCGCTCGGGGATCTCGGAGACCATCTTGCCGTCGGGCCCCTGGACGTAGGACAGGCCGTCCCAGACGACGACGTCCCGCCCGGCCGTCTTCTCGATCCGCCGCGCGGCCGCCACGTCGCCCTTGAGGGTCTGCACGATGGTGACCCGCGGGACCTTCTTCGCCTTCATGGTGCCGTAGTCGAGGAGCGTGGCGTTCTTCGCCACCATGACCACGGCCTGGTACTGGTTCGCCGGGATCCTGGCCAGGCGCGGGAAGGCGTACCAGCGCAGCAGCGGGGACAGCGCCGCGAAGAACACGGCGCAGGCGAGCAGGACCAGACTGGCCGTGCGGCGCATCTCGGCCTCCCGGGGCGGCGGTTACGGGTGTGCAGGCACCGTCGTGAGCAGCGGCTTGGGGGACGTCTTTCCGGTCGGCGATCCCATGGCACTGACGGTCACCACCAGGACGACCGCGAGAACGAGGCCGGTCGCGGCGGCGATCAGGGCGCGCATGCGGGACCTCCCTGCGGACGGCTTCCTGATGGTTCGTCAGGTCCGGGCACGGTAGCAACGGGAGGACGAGATGAGAACACGTCGCACACGGCCGTACGACGGCGAGGGCGCCGGCCCGCGTCGGCGGGAGGGCGCCCTCGTGGTCGTACGGCCGGGTCGGCGGATCAGGGCGTGACGGAGACGGACGGACTCGCCGAAACCGAGGCGGAGGCCGACGCCGACGCCGACGCGGAGGCGGTCGGCGACGGGCTCGGTGAGGTGTCCGCCGCGGCCACCGTCAGTTCGACGGTGAGCGTCGCCCCGCCGGTGGTGGTGATGCGCAGCAGGAACGTGCCGGTGGTGTCGTCCGCGTACAGCTTGGGCAGCGTGAGCAGGCCCTTCGCGTCCGTCTGGAGGCCCGTGAGGGTGCGTACGGCGTTGCCGTCGGCGTCCTTGAAGTACGGGCCCTTGTCGGCGGTGCTCGGGTCGTCCGCGGACTTGATCAGCGTGGCGGTGGCGGCGACCTTGCCGGCGACGGCACCCTTGTAGGTGGCCTTCACCTGGACCTGGTCGGCGAACTCGGCGCCGGGGGTGCAGGTCAGTGCGGTGTCGCTGGTGCGGGCGAGGGTGTCCGCGGCACGCGCGGTGACGGTCGCGGCGTAGTCGACGCCCTTGACCGTACGGCCGACCACACTGGCGCGGATCGTGAAGTCGCCGGTCTTCTCGCCCGCCTGGAGCGCCGGCGCGACGGCCACGCCCTTGCTGTCGGTGACGACCGTGGCGGTGTCCTCGCCGCCGGTGAAGGTCGTGTCCGTGTCCCCGACGATGGTGAAGCGGACGCGCACCTTGGCGACGGTCCGGCCGACCTTGGTCTCCGCGCGCGTGCTGATCCTCTTGGCGAACGCCTCACCAGCCGTCGCGGTGAGTTTGGCGGTGCCCGCGTCCTCCAGGTGGTCCACGGAGTCGGTGGCCGTGGGCGGCAGGCTGGGGGGCGTGCTCGGCGTGCCCGGGGCGGGCTCGCCGGGGTGCGGCGTGGAGGTGCCCGGTGTGCTGGGTGTGCTGGGTGTGCTGGGCGTGCCAGGCGACGGGGAGGTGGTGGAGCCGCCCGAGCCGCCGGAGTGGGAGCCGGAACCCGAGCCGGAGCCGCTGCGGTGGGAGGGCACGGTGCCGGTGCCGTTCGGGACCGAGTGGGTGCCCTTGCGGTAGAACTCGTACCAGGAGAGGACCAGGTTCAGGTAGTCCTGCGAGTTGTTGTAGCTGAGGATCGCGCTGTTCATGTCGGCCTGGACGGACAGGTCCCAGCCGTTGCGGCACAGGTAGTGACCGGCGGCGAGCGCCGCGTCGTAGACGTTGTTCGGGTCCTTGACGCCGTCGCCGTTGCCGTCGCGGCCCGCCCACGCCCAGGTCGACGGGATGAACTGCATCGGGCCCACGGCCTGGTCGTACTGGCTGTTGCCGTCGTACTTGCCGCCGTCGGTGTCCTTGATGAGCGCGAAGCCGTTGCCGTCGAGCTCGGGGCCGAGGATCCGGTGCAGTGTGTTGCCCTCGGCGTCGACGTCACCGCCGCGGGCCTGCCCGGACTCCACCTTGCCGATGGCGGCGAGCAGTTGCCAGGGCAGGTTGCAGCCGGGCTTGGAGGCGCGCAGTTCCGCCTCGGCCTTCTGGTAGGCGTCGAGGACCGTGGCGGGTATGCCGGCCTCGGCCGCGCCTCGGGAGACGGCGGTGCCGATGCTCGACGAGGAGGCGGTCGGACTCGCGCTGGGGTTGGGGCTGTTCAGCGGCGGCAGGTCCGTGTAGTAAGGCGAGTTGCCGGTGGCACCGCCGGCCGCACCGCCTTCACCGGCAGCGGAGGTGCTGGCGCCGGCGTTGGCCTGTCTGCCCGTGTCCGCGTTCGTGACGCCGGGAGCCTGGGACGCGGACAGAGCCGCCACCGCCAACGCGGCCGCGGCGGTCGTCGCCGCCCCCTTGCGCAGCCGCCTGCCGAATTGCGCCGCCATAGTGGTGAGTTCCTCCCCTGGACGCCTTCTGGGCGCCCGTCTCCGTCTGTCTGCTCGCCCTGGTGTGACGATGGACCCGGTGCTGTGGTTGCCCCCGTTGCCCCTTTCGGGTTGTGAGATCGTGCACCCGGCGGTACGCGCCCCGGGCTGCGACCCAGGCGACCCTACGACAACTTGCTTTCCGCCGACACCCGGCGGTGCCCGGTTTTCACCAGTTGGCCATCCGCCGTCGAACGGCGGTGGTGTCCCGGATACTTGTCGTACGCGATCACTGTTCGGCGCTCCGGCCGACGACTGCTTTAGACGACTGATCCAGACGACTGATCCAGGGGGACCGGTGCCGTTCACTCTCAGCCACGCCGCCGCCGTGCTGCCCGCCGTGCGCGGTGACAGGACCGGCCGCGGGGGGCTGGTGCCGGCGGTGCTCGTCGCGGGATCGTTCGCCCCCGACCTCACCTTCTACGCGGCGAGCGCGGTGCCGGACGCGATGGCGTTCGGCGGGTTCACGCACTCCTTCACCGGAGTCCTCACCGTGGACGTGCTGTTCTCCTGGGCGCTGGTGGCCCTGTGGCTGCTGGTGCGGGAGCCGCTGGTGGCGCTCCTCCCCCGGGCTCGGCAGGGGCGGCTCTCGGTCCTGCTGCACTGCGGTGCGCCCCGCGCGCGTGCCGGGCTGCGGCTGACGGCCCGCTGGTACGTCTGCGCCGCGCTCGGCGGTCTCACCCATGTCGTCTGGGACGCGTTCACGCACCACGACCGCTGGGGCAGCCGGCTCGTCCCCGCGATCGGCCGGAACGTCGCGGGAATGCCGCTGTACACCCTGCTCCAGTACGGCAGTTCGGCGGTGGGGGCGGCCGTCCTCGTCGTGTTCCTGGTGCGCGCGGTACGGCGGGCGCCGGACGGGGAGCCGGTGGGGGTGCCGCAGCTGTCGCTACGGGACCGGTGGTGGGCCGGGACCGCGCTGGCGGGCTGCGCCCTGCTGGCGGCGGTGCAGCGGGCGACGCGGTGGTGGGAGTACTGGGGGTCCACGGCGAAGCCCTGGGAGCTGTTGCCGGCCGTGCTGTTCGGAGCGGGCGCGGGGCTGCTGCTGGGGGTGGTCGGATACGCCGTCGCCGTCAGGGTGTGGCGTCCGGTTCCGGTTGCCGCCGTGCGGCGGAGCCGGGCCGCCGTTCGGTGAGGGTGGCCACGAACACGGTCATGGTGCGGGGGCGGTGCGGGCCCGGGAGCGCGGTGAGGACCAGCGCGAGGTAGCCGCGGCCGAGGTCGAGCCACTGGCGCGGGCCGGGACGGGCGCGGAGCCGCCGGCGGAGACGGGTGACCGTGCGGCGCGCGGTGGCGGCGAGGTCGGCGGGGATGCGGGCGGAGCTGGCGCCGGCCGCCTGGGCCGGGGCCGACGGAACTGCCGTGACCTGCGCCGCGGCTGAGCGGGCCTGGGCCGGGGGCCTGCTCTGGGGCGTCCGGCGGTGAACCATGCGTATACCCATGGCCGCATCCTTGCCGGTGGCGATGGCGGGGGCGTTCTGACGGGGTCCAGGTGAGTGACGGGCTCCGCGGGCCCGGAGAGCCGGGGCGACGGCACTGGGCCCGCCGCCCCTTGGGCCGCCTCCTCGCGACCCGTCGCCCCTGGCCCGCGGCGCCGGCTGAGCGCCGGCCACCGCGGCGGCCCCGTGGGGACGGAACTCAGTGTGCTGCCGACTCCCAGTCCGGGCCGACGCCCACCGACACGTCCAGCGGGGCCCTGAGGCGGACCGCGTCGGTCATCTGGGCGCGCAGGAGGGACTCGACCTCGGCGCGCTCGCCGGGGGCGATCTCCAGAACGATTTCGTCGTGTACCTGGAGGAGCATGCGGGACCTCAGGTCCGCCTCGCGCAGAGCGCCGTCCACCCGGAGCATGGCGATCTTCACGATGTCCGCCGCCGTGCCCTGGATGGGCGCGTTGAGGGCCATCCGCTCTGCGGCCTCCCGGCGCTGGCGGTTGTCGCTGTTGAGGTCGGGGAGGTAGCGGCGGCGGCCGAACAGGGTCGCCGTGTAGCCGGTGGCCCGGGCCTCGTCGACCACACGGCGCAGGTAGTCGCGCACCCCGCCGAACCGCTCGAAGTACGTGTCCATCAGGGCCCTGGCCTCGCCCGCGTCGATGTTCAGCTGCTGGGAGAGGCCGAAGGCCGACAGACCGTACGCGAGGCCGTAGGACATCGCCTTGATCTTGCGGCGCATCTCCGCGTCGACGGCCGAGCGGTCGACGTCGAACACCTGGGAGGCGACCGTGTTGTGCAGGTCCTCCCCGGAGGTGAAGGCCTCGATCAGGCCCTCGTCCTCGGAGAGGTGGGCCATCACGCGCAGCTCGATCTGGCTGTAGTCGGCGGTCATGAGCGACTCGTAGCCCTCGCCGACAACGAAGCCGCGGCGGATCGCCCGGCCCTCGTCCGTTCGGACCGGGATGTTCTGGAGGTTCGGGTCCGTGGAGGAGAGCCGGCCGGTCGCGGCGACGGTCTGGTTGAAGGTGGTGTGGATACGGCCGTCGGCGGCGACGGTCTTGATCAGGCCCTCGACCGTGACCCGCAGCTTGGCCTGCTCTCGGTGCCGGAGCATGATCACCGGCAGTTCGTTCTCGGTCTGGCCGGCGAGCCAGGCGAGCGCGTCCGCGTCGGTGGTGTAGCCGGTCTTGGTCTTCTTCGTCTTCGGGAGCGCCAGCTCGCCGAAGAGGACCTCCTGGAGCTGCTTGGGCGAGCCCAGGTTGAACTCGTGCCCGGCGGCCGCGTGCGCCTCCTTCACGGCCTGCTGCACCGCGCCCGCGAACATCTGCTCCATCGCCTCCAGGTGCGGGCGGTCGGCCGCGATGCCGTGCCGCTCCATGCGGGCGAGGAGGATCGAGGTGGGCAGTTCCATGTCGCGCAGCAGGTCCGCGGCGCCGACCTCCTCCAGCAGGCCCTCGAAGGCCTCGCCGAGGTCGAGGATCGCGCGGGCCTGGATCATCAGAACCTCGGCCTCGGCACCGTCGTCCGCGCCGAAGGCCAGCTGACCGTCGGCCGCCGCGGCGGGGGCCAGCTCGCGGTGCAGGTACTCCAGGGACAGCGCGTCCAGGTCGAAGGAGCGACGGCCGGGCTTGACCAGGTACGCGGCGAGCGCGGTGTCCATGGTGACGCCTTCGATGCGCCAGCCGTGCTCGGCGAAGACCCGCATCGCCCCCTTGGCGTTGTGGAAGACCTTGGGCCTGCCGGCGTCGGCGAGCCAGGCCGCCCACGCGTTCTCGTCGGACTCGTCGAGCTGGGCGGGGTCGAACCAGGCGGCCGGGCCGTCTCCGGTGGCGAGGGCGACCTCGGCGACCGAGCCGGCGCCGAGGGCCCAGGCGTCGAGGGTGGCGACGCCCAGTGCGCCGGTGCCGTGCTCGGCGAGCCAGCCGGCGAGTTCGCCGGTGCCGAGGACGGTGGCGTCGACCTCCACGCCTGCCTCGGCGACCGGGGTGGACTCGGCCTGCTCGGCGCCGGGGTCGACGGCGTAGAGCCGCTCGCGCAGCGAGGGGTTGCGGATCTCCAGGGTGTCCAGGATCATCGCGACGCTCTTGCGGTCGTACGGCGCGCGCTCCAGGTCGGCGACCGACTTCGGCAGCTGCACGCCGCGCTCCAGCTCGGTGAGCCGGCGGTTCAGTTTGACCGACTCCAGGTGGTCGCGGAGGTTCTGACCGGCCTTGCCCTTGACCTCGTCGACGCGTTCGACCAGGTCGGCGAAGGAACCGAACTGGTTGATCCACTTCGCCGCGGTCTTCTCGCCGACGCCGGGGATGCCGGGCAGGTTGTCGGACGGGTCGCCGCGCAGCGCCGCGAAGTCGGGGTACTGGGCGGGCGTCAAGCCGTACTTCTCGAAAACCTTCTCCGGGGTGAACCGGGTCAGCTCGGAGACGCCCTTGGTGGGATAGAGGACCGTGGTGTGCTCGGTGACGAGCTGGAAGGAGTCGCGGTCGCCGGTGACGATGAGGACCTCGTAGCCCTCGGCCTCGGCCTGGGTGGCGAGGGTGGCGATGATGTCGTCGGCCTCGAAGCCCTCGACGGCGAAGCGCTGCGCGTGCATGGCGTCGAGCAGCTCGCCGATCAGCTCGACCTGGCCCTTGAACTCGTCCGGGGTCTTCGAGCGGTTCGCCTTGTACTCGGTGAACTCCGCCGAGCGCCAGGTCTTGCGGGAGACGTCGAACGCCACCGCGAAGTGCGTGGGCGCCTCGTCACGCAGGGTGTTGGCCAGCATCGACGCGAAGCCGTAGATCGCGTTCGTCGGCTGGCCCGTCGCGGTCGTGAAGTTCTCCGCGGGCAGCGCGAAGAACGCGCGGTACGCCAGCGAGTGCCCGTCCATGAGCATCAGCCGGGGACGGGTGCCGCCGGGGGTCTTGTCGGTCTTCTTCGATGCTGTCTCTGCCACGCCCCCGATCCTGCCACGCGCCACTGACAGCCGGGCACACCGTCGGTGCACCCACCGGCCCGGCCACCGGAACCGGACCGCTCACAGGGCCCCGCGCGGGTCCCGGACCACCGACCGGCCAGGGCATCACCGGCGCAAGGCGGTCAGGGCACGACCGACGCTCGCTCCTCGCCCGACAGCTGGACGCCATCCGACGTTTCCGAGGAGCGGTAACCCTCCGCCTGAAGGGCGAACAGGCGGGCATAGCGCCCTGCGGCGGCCATGAGTTCCTCGTGGGTGCCCTGTTCCCGTATGCGGCCGGCATCCAGGACGACGATGGTGTCCGCCGACCGGACCGCTCCGAGACGGTGGGAGACCAGCAGGCTGGTGCGGCCGGCGCGGTGGCCGGTGAGGCGACGGTGGATCTCGTGCTCGGCCTCGGCGTCGAGCCCTGCGCTGGGCTCGTCCAGGACGAGCAGGTCGCAGTCGTCGCGCAGCAGGGTGCGCGCCAGCGCGACGCGTTGCCACTGGCCGCCGGAGAGCACGACTCCGGCGTTCGGGTCGTCCTCCTCGTCCTGGTCGAAGAAGATCCGGCTGAGGAGGGTGCCGTAGCCTTGCGGCAGTTCACGGATCTTGCTGTCGATGTCCGCAAGCCGAGCCGCCTCCGCGATGCCGCTGGTGTCTGTCAGCCGGGCCAGGTCGCCGATGCCGATGTTCTCGGCCGCGGTGAGGTCGTAGCGCATGAAGTCCTGGAACAGGACTGAGATCCGGCGGCGCAGCTCCGCGGGAGGGATCGTTCTGATGTCCACGCCGTCCCAGAGGATGGCACCGCGGGTGGGGTCGTAGAAGCGGCACAGCAGCTTGATGAGGGTGCTTTTGCCGGCTCCATTGAGGCCGACGAGCGCCACCGACGAGCCGCGGTGGAGAGTCAGGTCGAGTCCGCGCAGCACCCAGGGGTGGCTCTCGTCGTAGCGGAACCACACGTCGCGCAGTTCGATGCCTTTGCGCAGAGGGGCGAGCGCGGTGTCGGTCGCGAGGACGGCGGGGAAGTCGTCGGCGGCGGCAAGGATCTTGTGGTGGTAACGGAACAGCAGCAGCGACTGGTACGAGCCCGCCAGGCCGGTCGCGAGGCCGATCAGTGCTCCCTGCGCTCCGGTCACCGCGGCGACGAAGGCCATGACGGCACCGACGGTCAGGGCGCCGTCAGCGGCCTCGGTGACGGCCCACACCAGTCCCCCGCCGGCGACCGCGGAGGACAGCAGCGCGAGCAGTCCGTGGGTGCGGAACTCCTTGCGGTCGACCCGTCGCTGGCCGTCGTGCATGACACTCACCTCGTCCAGCATGCGGCCCTTGAGAAATTCACCGAGGCCGAAGAGGCGGGTCTCCTGCACGGCTGTGAGGTCGGAGATCAGTGCCGAGTAGAAGATCCGTCGCCGGGTGGCCGGGGAGATCGAGGCGAGCATGGAGACGCGTCCGCGGGTCAGCGCCAGGTGCCCCAGGAGCGCGGGTACGGCGGCAACGGCGACCAAGGCCGCCATCGTCGGGCTCAGTGCGAACAGCGTGGCCATCAGGCTGGCGATGGTGATGCAGCTGCGTGCGGTGTCGAACAAACCTGCGGTGGTGCCGGCCACCGCTCCGGCCCCCTGGGTCGCCATCGCCAGGTCATTGCGGAATCCGGGATCCTCGAACCGTGCCAACCCGTGCAGTCCGTTGAGCGCGGTGTACAGCTCGTCCTGCATGAGGCGGTCGATGCGCCGGTCCAGTTCGCTTCGGACGAAGCGGGTCAGGTACGGCAGGAGCCCCGTGGCCAGTCCGACCGCGGCGAGCGCGACCGACCAGCGCAGCGCGCCGGCCCTCCGCCCGGACGTGAGGTCGTCGACGACGAACTTGGTCAGCCACGCCGTGGCGGTCGGCAGCAGGCCGCCGAACAGCGTGGTCGCGAGGTAGGCCACGCAGCGGACGCGCCCCGCCCGCCAGCACAGGACTGCGGCGACGCCGACCAACCGCAGGGTCGTGCGCCACCCGGTCATGGCGCCGGAACCGGCCAGGCCAGGGCACCTGGCTCGGTGACCGCCTGGATGATCGTGCCGTCGGCCCGGACGAGGAGAAAGGTCGGGAACGCCTTGAGGCCGATGGCCATGACCTGAGTCCGCACCTCCTCCCCCCGCACCAGCGGGATGCCGGGCCCCACGAGCGCGATGAGTTCGTCGGCTTGCCGGCCCTCCCCGGAGACGAAGGCCAGGACGTCGTCGTGGGCACGGGCGATCTGCGCGAACTCGGCGGCGTGGTCGTGGCAGCTGTCGCAATGGGCGTCGAGGAACGCCACGAACCGGACGCCCGACTCGCCGGCGAGGTCGGGAGCCTGCGTCCCCACCAGGACCTGGGGGTCGTACGTTTGGAAGTTCGGCTTGACGCTAAGCCTGCCGAGTTCCTCGGAGTGCTCACGGAGCCTGCGCAGCACAGCGAGGGTGAGCAGCAGGTCGAACATACAGAGCAGGCCCACCAGCACCACGGCGGCGGCGAGGAAGATCATGAGTGCGAGTCTCGCTTCGTGTCGGTGAACAGAAAGGCCAGGTCTTCGAACCGGATGAAAATTAGGGCGCCGATCACCGCAGTCGCCGCGGTCACCGCGACACCCCCCGTGTGCGGGGGCCAGGCGGACGAGACCAGGCCCGCGGCGAGGCCGGTGAGGCCGACGGCGGCGAGGGCCAGGTTGCGCACGACGTGGACCGGCCCGAGCGGGGCGGTCGAGGCGCCGAAACAGCGGCACGGCACGGCCCGGCCGTCGCGCAGCGCCACGGTGATGCCCGTCAGGAACGCCAGGAGCAGACCGATCGTCACGACGAACCCCGCGAGCGCGGTGGCACTGACCGCCAGCAGCACGGTGGCGACGAGTTCGGTGCCGACGACCGCCGCGGCGACCGTCCTGGAGGCTCTGCGCGACAGGAGCCGTAGGGCGACGACGGACGACGTGAATTCGGCGAATGCCGCGCTACTGCGGGTCTTCCCCGTCACGGCGACGAGGAAGACCACGAGAAGTAGCGCGCGGCACCCGAGGAACAGGTAGGTCACCTGTCAGCAGTTGTCGATCGTGTTACATGCTCCACAACTGGTCACCCCGCCCACTACATGACACAACTTCAACAGACGGCCGTATACGCCGAGATACTCGATGTAGCCGCACGAGGTGCAGTTCTTGTAGAACGAGGTGTCGGCGCTGGCCGTAGCCTTCGGTACCAGGCGGTCGAGCACCTTGTCCATCAGGGCGTTCATGATGGTTCCCTTCTGTCGGCTGCGAATGCCTCGAACATACAAACGGCCCGTACACCGGCTCATACACCGCCCGCGAACGCGACTGTACGGATCGCGCGCGGCTCCTCGGGCGGGACGTGAGGATCCGGGGCCGGTAGTTCCCTCGCGTACAGGCGGACCAGTCCGTGCATGCGGAAGCGCCCTTCGCCGACGGCATCCAGCAGCCGGGCCTGTACCAGTTCGTCCAGCACGGTCTCCGCGGTCGGGACATCGCTGCCGAGCAGCGCCGCGACGCGTCCGATGTCCAGGTCGGCGGGCGGGCACGCGGCGAGGCGACGCAGCACCGCGGCCGCCGTGTCGGCCAGCGTTCCGTAACTGGCCTCAAAGCAGGCGCCCAGATCCAGGTCGCCCGTACGCCACTCCACCAGCCGTCGCCGCTCCAGCCGCGCCCCGAGGCGGCCGATCGGCAGGTCAGGGCGTTCGGTGAGCCGCGCGCCCACGATCCGTAGGGCCAGGGCGTGTCCTCCGCACGCCCTGGCGACCGCGCCGACCGCCTCCGAATCCTGCGCAGCCCTGGCCTCGCCCACGTGCAGAGCCAACGCCCGCACCGCGTCTGCAAGGCTCAGCTCTTTCAGCCCGATCTGCTCGGCGTCCAGCGTGGAGAACACCGGCCGGCTGGTGATGACGGTCGCGCAGCCGGCCCCGGCCAGTAGCAGCGGCCGGACCTGTGAGACGCCGGCCGCATTGTCCAGGAACACCAGGACGCGTTGTTCGGCGACCAGCGACTGCAACAGGGCGGCGGCCTCCGCCTCTGTCGGCGGGAGCCGGTGCCGGCGGACCCCGAGGGCGCGCAGGAACCGGTTCAGCACTTCATGGGCGGGCAGCGGTGGCAGGTCCGATCGGGCGCCCTGCAGGTCGGCATAAAGCTGTCCGTCGGGGAAGTGGTCGGCGACGGCGTGGGCGGAGCGGAGTCCCAGCGCGGACTTGCCGATGCCGCCGAGCCCGTGGATGGCTATCACGGTCGGCCTCGTCTCCACGCGCAGCGCCATCGTCGTACGGTCGAACTCCGCAGCGCGACCCACGAAGAGCCTCGGACTCGGCGGCAGCTGCCGCGGGACGGGCCGGCCGGCTGCTCCACGCGGGCCGGGCTGCAGGGCGGGACGTGCCGAGGCGTCGAGTTCCGTTGCGCCACGTTCCCGAGTGTCGATTTCCGGAGCCCGCGCGAGGATCGACTGGAGGAGACGGCACAGCTCGCGGCCCGGGCCGACGCCGAGTTCCTCGCGCAGGACGTCACGTGCCCGGTGGAAGACGCGGATCGCACTGTGCACGTCTCCGCAGCGGTAGAACGCCAACATCAACCGCGCCTGGGCGCGTTCACGCAGCGGATGGCGTTCGACGAAGGGACGGAGCCTGTCCACGACCTCACGGTGGTCACCGAGCGCGAGAGCGGCCGTGGCGTGGTCCTCGACGGTGCGCGCGAACTGCTCCCCGAGGGACTGGGCGAGCTCGGTCAGGACAGGGCCGAGGCGTACGTCCGCCAGGGCCTCTCCCCGCCACTGCGCGAGGGCGCGGTCGAACGCCGGAGCGGCGGTACGAGTGTCCCCCCTAGCCATCGCCCTACGTCCCGTTTCCGCGGCTTCCTCGAAAATCCCCAGGTCCAGTTCGCCCGGTCCCACCTGCAGGAGATAGCCGGTCGGCTCTGTCCTCAGGCGAGCGGCGAGTTCAGGGGCGCCGCGTCGCAGCCGCATGACGTAGGTACGGAGGTTGGGTAATGCGGAGGCGGGCGCGTCCTCGCCCCAGATCTCGTTCACCAGGTCGGCCACCTTGACCGCGCGGCCGCGGGCGGCCAGCAGGGCGGCGACGACCGTCCGTTGCTTTTCCGCCGGAAGGGGGATTTGGCGTGCGCCGTCTCGGATCTCCAACGGACCCAGGAGCCGGAACCTCATCGCGACGAGAGTCTGTGCAGCACGACCCCCATCAGCCCCTCGACCGAGAACGGCCCACGGTGGCGGGAGTCGATGCTGCCGAGTCGGTTGTCGCCGAGGACCGCCAGGGTTCCTGGCCCCACCGGACCGTCACCGGGGATCTCGGACGGCAGGGGGTCACCAGGGAGGGCGGCGACCCGTTTCACGTTCCAGATCCGGCCGTCCGGGCCCGCCTGGGCCGCCGTGCGATACGGGCCGGTCAGCGGTGGTTCCAGCACCACGACGTCGCCAACCCTCACGTGACACAGCCGTCTTCGTCTGACGAGGACACGGTCGCCGTGCGCCATCGTGGGCGCCATGCTCATGCCCTCCACGGTGACGACCACCAGGTTCCTACGACACCACAGCATCGCCGCGGAGACAGCTAACGCGCCCAGAAACACGGATGTCAGGATCACACCAAGATCCTATGATCGGCGGACGGCGGGAACAACCGGCTTTCTCCCCCGGTCCCTGGTCGGCAGAGGGAACCGCACCGCCCGCACGCGCGACCCGGCGGGAACGATGACCACCTCCCACAGCCAGTCCCGATCCGGCGCGGACGATGTCACCGTCGCGTGCGACGATCGGGCGGGTACCCGACGTGTATGCGCGAAGGAGAGTGCTCGATGGCGACGAAGCCGCCCAAGGAGGATCCGGTCCAGGACGCGCCGCGGGTCGCGGAGCCCGAGCACGCGGCCGCGGGGCTGCCCGCCGTCGGGCACACGCTGCGCATCGCCCAGCAGCAGATGGGTGTGAGGCGTACCGCACTGACGCTGCTGCGGGTCAACCAGAAGGGCGGCTTCGACTGCCCGGGCTGTGCCTGGCCGGAGCCGGAGCACCGGCACACCGCCGAGTTCTGCGAGAACGGCGCGAAGGCGGTCGCCGAGGAGGCCACCCTGCGGCGGGTGACGCCCGAGTTCTTCGCCGCGCACAGCCTCACCGACCTGCACGGCCGCAGTGGCTACTGGCTGGGTCAGCAGGGCCGGCTCACGCACCCCATGTACCTGGCGGAGGGCGCCGAGCACTACGAGCCGGTCAGCTGGGAGCGCGCCTTCGACATCATCGGCGCGGAGATCGCCGCCCTCGGCTCACCCGACGAGGCCGTCTTCTACACCTCGGGCCGGACCAGCAACGAGGCCGCGTTCCTGTACCAGCTCTTCGCGCGCGAGCTCGGCACCAACAACCTGCCGGACTGCTCCAACATGTGCCACGAGTCGTCGGGATCGGCACTGAGCGAGACGATCGGCATCGGCAAGGGCAGTGTCCTGCTGGAGGACCTCCACCGGGCCGACCTGATCATCGTCGCCGGGCAGAACCCGGGGACGAACCACCCCCGGATGCTCTCCGCCCTGGAGAAGGCCAAGGCCGGGGGCGCGCGGATCATCAGCGTCAATCCGCTACCGGAGGCCGGTCTGGAGCGGTTCAAGAACCCGCAGACCCCCCAGGGGATGCTCCGGGGCGCCGCGCTCACCGACCTGTTCCTGCAGATCCGCATCGGTGGCGACCAGGCCCTGTTCCGCCTCCTGAACAAGCTGGTCCTGGAGACGGACGGCGCGGTCGACGAGGAGTTCGTACGCGAGTACACCTCCGGGTTCGAGGAGTTCGCGAAGGCCGCCCGCGCCGCCGACTGGGACGAGACGCTGGCGGCGACCGGGCTGTCCCGCGCGGAGATCGAGGAAGCGCTGCGCATGGTGCTCGCCTCGAAGCGCACCATCGTGTGCTGGGCGATGGGCCTCACCCAGCACAAGCACTCGGTGCCGACCATCCGCGAGGTCGTCAACTTCCTCCTGCTGCGCGGCAACATCGGCCGCCCCGGCGCGGGCGTCTGCCCGGTCCGCGGTCACTCGAACGTGCAGGGCGACCGCACGATGGGCATCTTCGAACGCCCCGCCCCCGCGTTCCTGGACGCCCTGGAGAAGGAGTTCGGCTTCGCGCCCCCGCGCGAGCACGGTTTCGACGTCGTGCGGGCCATCCGCGCGCTGCGCGACGGCCAGGCGAAGGTCTTCTTCGCGATGGGCGGCAACTTCGTCTCCGCCACCCCCGACACGGACGTCACCGAGGCGGCCATGCGGCGCGCGCGGCTGACGGTGCACGTGTCGACGAAGCTCAACCGCTCGCATGTCGTCACCGGCGCGCGGGCGCTGATCCTGCCGACGCTCGGCCGCACCGAACGCGACCTGCAGGCCGGCGGCGAGCAGTTCGTGACCGTGGAGGACTCCATGGGCATGGTGCACGCCTCGCGCGGCCGGCTCAAGCCCGCGAGCCCGCACCTGCTGTCGGAGCCGGCGATCGTGTGCCGGCTGGCCCGCCGGGTGCTCGGGGCGGACAGCCGCACGCCCTGGGAGGAGTTCGAGAAGGACTACGCGACGATCCGCGACCGCATCGCGCGCGTGATCCCCGGCTTCCAGGACTTCAACGCGCGCGTGGCGCACCCGGGCGGCTTCGCCCTCCCGCACGCCCCGCGCGACGAACGGCGGTTCCCGACGGCCACCGGCAAGGCGAACTTCACGGCGGCCCCCGTCGAGTTCCCCGAACTGCCCGCGGGCCGCCTGCTGTTGCAGACCCTGCGCTCGCACGACCAGTACAACACCACGATCTACGGCCTGGACGACCGCTACCGGGGGATCAGGAACGGCCGCCGGGTGGTCCTGGTGAACCCGCAGGACGCGCGGCGGCTGGGGGTCGCCGACGGGTCGTACGTGGACCTGGTGAGCGAGTGGAAGGACGGCGTGGAGCGCCGGGCGCCGGGCTTCCGGGTCGTGCACTACCCGACCGCGCGCAACTGCGCGGCGGCGTACTACCCGGAGACCAACGTGCTGGTGCCGCTCGACGCCACCGCGGACACCAGCAACACCCCGGCCAGCAAGTCGGTCGTGATCCGTCTGGAACAATCGGCGACCGACTGAGCGTTTGCTCAGCGGAGAGAGACAGTCGTACGACGATCGGAGCCGGCCCCATGGGCGAGCAGCAGCACGTGAAGTTCCCGCAGGAGGTCATCGACGAGTACGCCTCGCTCGGCGTCGACCTGCCGGCCCTGTTCTCCGCGGGGCACCTCGGCACCCGGATGGGCGTGCAGATCGTCGAGGCCTCCGCGGACCGCGTCGTCGGCACCATGCCGGTGGAGGGCAACACCCAGCCGTACGGGCTGCTGCACGGCGGGGCCAGCGCGGTGCTGGCGGAGACCCTGGGCTCGGTCGGGTCGATGCTGCACGGCGGCAGCTCGAAGATCGCGGTCGGCGTCGACCTGAACTGCACGCACCACCGGGGCGCCCGCTCCGGCCTGGTCACCGGCGTGGCCACGCCGGTGCACCGGGGACGCTCCACGGCCACGTACGAGATCGTGATCAGCGACGAGGAGGGCCGCCGGGTGTGCACCGCCCGGCTGACCTGTCTGCTGCGTGACGTGCACACGGGGGACGAAGCCCATGTCCGGGGCGCCGGCGCCTGATCGGCGCCCGGTAAGAGAACGGCAGGGAGGGTGGCGAACCACCATCGGCGGCGCCGCCCCCCTCCCGCGCGAGAAACGCGAAAAAGTTCCAAAGGCTTGACTTTCTTTCCGCGGCGTAACTCTACGTAATACGCGTGTAATTTACATTCGCAGATTCCCCCCAGTTCCCGGGGCCCGCCGCATCTCCCACCCACCACGAAAGTCGCCCACAGCAACGGCCCGGTGTCATGGCCAAAACCGTCGAGACACCTGAACGGATCATGCCGGGTCCTGCAGGTTCTCAGAATGCGGACGGGGCGAATCGGGCTCAATTCCTGCTTTCCCCCCACGATGTACCGCTCTGCATTACCTCGTGTCATAACAAGAGCGTCACAGCCTTCGTCAAGCACTCCTCCACGTTCCTCACCCGCGCTTAGAGTCACGGCCAGTCACCGCTCCATGGGGAGTTCGGTACCGGCGCGGCACCCGTCGTTCCCTGCGAGGGGGCGCATGCCCGCGGAAAGGATCGATTGTGCGACAGCGTTCTCTGGTGATTCTTACCTCCGTCCTGACCACCGGAGCCCTGACCCTCACCGCCTGCGGTTCTCGCGACAGCAACAGCAAGAGCGGCGACAGCGGCAACGTGACGGTCACGATCGGCGTCGACGCCCCGCTGACCGGCCAGAACTCCGCCACGGGTCTCGGCATCCAGTACGGCGCCCAGATCGCCGTCGACGACGCCAACAAGAACAAGACCGTCCCGGGCGTCACCTTCAAGATCAAGGCGCTGGACGACAAGGCGACTCCCCCCATCGGGCAGCAGAACGCCACCCAGCTCGTCTCCGACAAAAGCGTGCTCGGCGTCGTCGGTCCGCTCAACTCCGGTGTGGCGGCCCAGATGCAGCAGGTCTTCGCCACCGCCAACCTGGTGGAGATCTCCCCGTCCAACACCGGCGTCGATCTGACCCAGGGCAAGGACTGGCAGACCAAGAAGGTCCGCCCGTTCAAGACGTACTTCCGCACCGCGACCACCGACGCCCTGCAGGGTGCCTACGCGGCGGACTACGCCTACAACGGCATCCACAAGAAGAAGGCGTTCGTCGTCGACGACAAGCAGGCCTACGGGGCGGGCCTCTCCAAGATCTTCAGGGAGCAGTTCGCCAAGCAGGGCGGCAAGGTCATCGGCACCGACCACGTCAACACCGGCGACCGTGACTTCTCCACCCTGGTCACGAAGATCAAGAACTCGGGCGCCGACATCCTCTACTACGGCGGCCAGTACGACGAGTCTCAGGTACTCACCAAGCAGCTCAAGGACGCGGGCGCCAACATCCCGCTGTTCGGCGGCGACGGCATGTTCACCCCGACCTACATCAAGACGGCCGGCAAGGCCGCCGAGGGCGACCTGGTGACCTCGATCGGCGTCCCGGTCGACACCCTGCCCGCCGCCAAGGACTTCGTGGCCACCTACAAGGCCAAGAAGTACCCCGGTGACTACGGCACCTACGGCTCGTACTCCTACGACGCCACCACCGCGATCATCAAGGCCGTCGGCACCGTCGTGAAGGACGGCAAGATCCCCACCGACGCCCGCTCCCAGATCGTCAGCGCCGTCCAGAACACCTCCTTCGACGGCATCTCCGGCAAGATCTCGTTCGACCAGTACGGCGACACCACGAACAAGCAGCTGACCGTCTACCAGGTCGTCGGCGGAGCGTGGAAGTCCGTCAAGAGCGGCGTGGCAACCCCGAAGTAACCGGCCACAGCACATCGCACCACCAGGGCCGCGCGGCGCAGACCACCGTCACCGCGCGGCCCGCCCTCTACCGCCCCCCTGACTCTCCCCACCACATGGAGGCCATGCGGTGAACACCCTGCCGCAGCAGCTGGCCAACGGGCTGTTCCTCGGCTCGATGTACGGTCTGATCGCCATCGGCTACACGATGGTGTACGGCATCGTCCAGCTCATCAACTTCGCCCACGGCGAGATCTTCATGACCGGAGGCTTCGGCGCCCTCACGGTCTACCTTCTCCTGCCGGACGGCATATCCATGTGGGTAGCCCTGCCGGCGATGCTCATCGGCGGCGCCCTGGCCTCCGTCCTCATCGCCGTCGGCGCCGAACGCTTCGCCTACCGACCGCTGCGCGGCGCACCACGCCTCGCCCCGCTGATCACCGCGATCGGCCTGTCGCTCGCCCTTCAGCAGGCGGTCTTCAACTGGTACCACGTCGGCGGCGACGCCAAGTCCGCCCGGGTCTTCCCGCAGCTGCCGTTCGGACCGCTGCACATCGGCTCCGTGACCGTGCAGAGCGGTGACATCTTCCTGATCATCGCCGCCCCGCTGTGCATGGCGATCCTCGCCCTGTTCGTCCGGCTCTCCCGCACCGGCCGCGCCATGCAGGCCACCGCCCAGGACCCGGACACCGCCCAGCTGATGGGCATCGACACCAACCGCATCATCGTCATCGCCTTCGCGATCGGCGGCTTCTTCGCGGCCGTCGCCGGTGTCTCGTACGGGCTCAAGTACGGTTCCGTCTCCTACGACATGGGCTTCATCGCCGGTCTGAAGGCGTTCACCGCGGCCGTCCTCGGCGGCATCGGCAACATCTACGGCGCCATGCTCGGCGGCCTCGTCCTCGGCATCGCCGAGGCCATGGCCACCGCGTACATCGCCAACATCCCCGGGATGCAGCAGCTCGGCGGTGGCGGCTGGGCCTCCGTGTGGGCCTTCGTCCTGCTGATCCTCGTACTCCTCTTCAGACCGCAGGGTCTGCTCGGCGAACGCGTCGCGGACAGGGCGTGAGCAGCATGACCGACATCACCAACTCCCCGGCCGCGGCCGATCGCGGGCCCGTCCCGCTGCCGCTGTCCGTCGCCCGGCTGCTCATCGCCGTCGGTGCCGTGGGCACCATCGCCAGCACCTTCATGAGCTGGACCTGGACGTCCGACTTCCCCGGCGACCTGACGGTCTACGGCTACCCGGCCGGCCTGCAGATCCTGGCCCTCGTCGGCGGCGCCCTCACGCTGCTGTTCGGGCTGACCCTGTGGGACGTCACGGGACTGCGCTGGCTGAACCCGGCGAGCGCCACCTCCCCGATCTTCCTGACAGCCCTGTCGGCGTTCGCCGTCTGCTGGTTCACCGGCATCGCCATCGCCGTCGACCTCGGCGGCCTGGTCAACCTCGACCCCGGCGCCTACGTGGCGATGGCGGCCTCAGCGCTGCCTGTCGTCGGCGCCCTCGCCCTGCCCCACCCGGCGCCGGGCACCGGATTCCGTGGCTACCTGACCAAGCCTCAGTTGCCAGTTCCCGGCAAGACGTCACCGCTCACCGAGCGGATCGTCATCACGGTCGGCGTCGCGCTCGCCCTCGTGGCCTTCACCTACGGCATCGGCATCGACAACGACGCGAGCGAGACGTTCATCGGCTACCTGCTGCTGCTCGTCTTCGCCGCCTGGGGCCTCATGCACACCGGCCTCGTCGACCGTTTCGCCACCACCGCCGCACACCACAAGGGGTTCGCCTCGGCGCTCGCCTTCGTCGCGGCAGTGATCTTCCCGTTCACCCAGAGCGACGACCACAACGCCAACGTCGGCGTGAACATCCTGATCTTCGCCACCGTCGCCCTCGGCCTGAACATCGTCGTCGGCCTCACCGGTCTGCTCGATCTCGGTTACGTCGCGTTCCTCGGTGTCGGCGCATACGCGGCCGCCCTGGTCTCCGGCTCGGAGTACTCCCGGTTCTCCGGTGTGCACTTCCCGTTCTGGGCCGCGGCCCTCACCGGCATGGCCGCCTCGCTGGTCTTCGGTGTGCTGATCGGCGCGCCGACCCTGCGGCTGCGCGGCGACTACCTGGCGATCGTGACACTCGGCTTCGGTGAGATCTTCCGGATCACCGTCAACAACCTGGACGGCGACTCCGGACCGAACATCACCCGCGGCCCGAACGGCATCACCCAGATCCCGGACCTGAACATCTTCGGGTTCAACCTGGGCGAGGCGCACGACGTCGGCGGGTTCACCCTGGGCCGGTTCGCCAACTACCTGTTCCTCATGCTCATCGTCACGGCGATCGTCGTGCTCGTCTTCACCCGAGCCGCCGACTCCCGTATCGGCCGCTCCTGGATCGCCATCCGCGAGGACGAGACCGCGGCCACCGCCATGGGCATCAACGGCTTCCGCGTCAAGCTGATCGCCTTCGCCCTCGGCGCCTCCCTCGCGGGCCTCGCCGGCACCGTGATGGCGCACGTCAACTACAGCGTGAACCCGCAGCCGTACCAGTTCGCCGGCGCCGCCCCGCCCAACTCGGCCTTCCTGCTGGCCGCCGTCGTCCTCGGCGGCATGGGAACGGTCAGCGGCCCGCTGCTCGGCGCGAGCGTGCTCTACCTGGTCCCGGAGAAGCTCCAGTTCCTGCAGAACTACGAGCTGTTCGCCTTCGGCGTCGCGCTGATCTTGCTGATGCGGTTCCGGCCGGAGGGCATCATCGCCAACCGCCGCCGCCAGCTGGAGTTCCACGAGACCGGCCAGCTCGACGTACCGGCACAGGCGACGCTGAGCGACGATCCGGCCGTCACCAAGGCAGGGGCGTGAGGAACCATGACGACACCTGTACTCGAAGCCCGTGACGTCACGATGCGCTTCGGTGGTCTGACCGCTGTCCGGTCCGTGGACTTCACGGTCAACAGCGGCGAGATCGTCGGCCTGATCGGCCCGAACGGCGCTGGCAAGACCACCTTCTTCAACTGCCTCACCGGCCTGTACGTGCCCACCGAGGGCACGGTCTCTTACCAGGGCAAGGTGCTGCCGCCCAAGCCGCACCTGGTGACACAGGCGGGCATCGCCCGGACGTTCCAGAACATCCGGCTTTTTGCCAACATGACCGTCCTGGAGAACGTCCTCGTCGGCCGCCACACGCGGACCAAGGAGGGCCTGTGGTCCGCGCTGCTGCGCGGCCCCGGCTTCCGCAAGGCCGAGAAGGAGTCCGAGGCGAAGGCCATGGAGCTCCTGGAGTTCATCGGCCTCGCCGCCAAGCGCGACCACCTCGCGCGCAACCTGCCCTACGGCGAGCAGCGCAAGCTGGAGATCGCCCGTGCGCTGGCCAGCGAGCCGGGCCTGCTGCTGCTCGACGAGCCGACGGCCGGCATGAACCCGCAGGAGACCCGGGCCACCGAAGAACTGGTCTTCGCGATCCGGGACAAGGGCATCGCCGTCCTCGTCATCGAGCACGACATGCGCTTCATCTTCAACCTGTGCGACCGGGTCGCCGTCCTCGTCCAGGGCGAGAAGCTCGTGGAGGGCACGTCCGAGGTCGTACAGGCGGACGACCGGGTCGTCGCCGCCTATCTGGGCGAGCCCTTCGAGGGCGACCCGGGGGCGGCGGAGGTGGCCGTCCTCGAGGCCGCGGAGGCCGCCGCCGAGGACCGGACCGCCGAGCCGGCCCCGGCCGCGGACGCGCAGGACGCCGACGCGGAGGACACCGGCGCGCAGAGCACAGAGGCGGACAGCACCACCAAGGGAGAGGCCCAGTGACCGCACTGCTCGAGGTCGAGGACCTCAGGGTCGCCTACGGCAAGATCGAGGCCGTCAAGGGCATCTCGTTCAGCGTCGAGGCCGGTCAGGTCGTCACCCTCATCGGCACCAACGGCGCCGGCAAGACGACGACCCTGCGTACCCTGTCGGGGCTGCTCAAGCCCTCCTCGGGGAAGGTGGTCTTCGACGGCAAGCCGCTCGGCGGGGTCCCGGCGCACAAGATCGTCGCGCTCGGGCTCGCCCACTCCCCCGAGGGCCGACACATCTTCCCCCGCCTGACCATCGCGGAGAACCTCCAGCTCGGTGCGTTCCTCCGGAAGGACAAGCCCGGCATCGAGAAGGACATCCAGCGGGCCTACGACCTCTTCCCCATCCTGGGCGAGCGGCGCAAGCAGGCCGCGGGCACCCTCTCGGGCGGTGAGCAGCAGATGCTGGCGATGGGGCGGGCGCTGATGTCCCAGCCGAAGCTGCTGATGCTGGACGAGCCGTCGATGGGGCTTTCGCCGATCATGATGCAGAAGATCATGGCGACGATCGCCGAGCTGAAGTCGCAGGGCACCACGATCCTGCTCGTCGAGCAGAACGCCCAGGCGGCGCTCTCGCTGGCCGACCAGGGGCATGTCATGGAGGTCGGCAACATCGTCCTGTCGGGCAGCGGACAGGACCTGCTGCACGACGAGTCGGTCCGCAAGGCCTACCTGGGCGAGGACTAGGCAATCGGTCGGCTGCGGGTGCGTGGGGGCTGGTCGCGCAGTTCCCCGCGCCCCGACAAACGTAGGCCCGCGCCCGTTTCTCCGGGGCGCGGGCCTGCGTACGTACGGATCGCGTCAGCCCTTGCCGGCCTTCTTCTCCTCGCTGTCCGCGATGACCGCCTCCGCGACCTGCTGCATCGACATGCGGCGGTCCATGGACGTCTTCTGGATCCAGCGGAACGCGGCCGGTTCGGTCAGGCCGTACTCGGTCTGGAGGACGGACTTCGCGCGGTCGACCAGCTTGCGGGTCTCCAGGCGCTGGCTGAGGTCCGCGACCTCCTGCTCCAGCTGCTTCAGCTCGGTGAAGCGGGAGACGGCCATCTCGATCGCCGGGACGACGTCGCTCTTGCTGAACGGCTTGACCAGGTACGCCATGGCACCGGCGTCCCGGGCCCGCTCGACCAGGTCGCGCTGGGAGAACGCGGTGAGCATCAGGACCGGGGCGATGGACTCCGCGGCGATCTTCTCGGCGGCCGAGATGCCGTCCAGCTTGGGCATCTTGACGTCGAGGATGACCAGGTCGGGGCGGTGCTCGCGGGCCAGCTCGACGGCCTGCTCGCCGTCACCCGCCTCGCCGACGACCGTGTACCCCTCCTCCTCCAGCATCTCTTTGAGGTCGAGCCGGATCAGGGCCTCGTCCTCGGCGATGACGACACGGGTCGTCAGCGGAGGCACGTGCGACTTGTCGTCGTCGGGTGCGTCGACTGGCTGGGGCGACTCGGCGGCGGTCACGGGGGGCTCCTCGTTCAGGGCAGGGGTACTGCTGACAAGAGCGTACCTAGCTGCGATAAGGTAGGGGCACAGCGGGTGACCGCTGACCTTCACATTGAAGGGGCCCCGGTAGCCCAGCGGTAGAGGCCATGGATTCAAAACCCATACAGCGTCGGTTCGAATCCGACTCGGGGCACTTTCCTTGGTTTCCAAGGTCACAACGGAGGCGGATGTTCCCGTTCGCGTGAACATCCGCTTTTTGCTGCGTGTCGCCCCGGCCCCTCTTCGGCAGTGGCCACATGTACGACATTGACACACGCAGGCGAGCACTCGCCCTGGTCGCGCAGGGACGCAGCCTGAATCCGTAAGCCAGGAGACCGGTGTCTCGCGAGCCGCAATCCGCTCCTGGAAAGTGCGGCTGGAACCCCTCCCCCGCATGACGGTTCCGCCGCCACCGGGACCGCCGGAGAACGAAGCCGCCTACGCCTATCTGCTAGGCCTCTACCTCGGAGACGGCTGCATCAGTCCTCACCCTCGCGGGAAGGGTCACTGTCTGCGTATCGCCTGCGCGAGCTCGTGGCCTGGGCTGATCGACGCCTGCGAGGCCGCCATGCGCTCGATCAACCACTCGGGCCATGCCTACCGCGTACAGGCCCACGGCTACGTGCACGGCCCGGGCAAGAAACACGAACGTCGAATCGCCCTCGAACCCTGGCAGCAAGCGATCGTCGACGCTCATCCCTGGCAGTTCACCCGAGGCCTCATCCACTCCGACGGCTGCCGGATCACCAACTGGACCACCCGCATCGTCGCCGGAGAGCGCAAGCGCTACGAACACCCCCGCTACTTTTTCACCAACGTCTCCGACGACATCCGGCGACTCTTCACCGACACCTGCGACAAGCTGGGCGTCCAGTGGACCTACTGCCTGCCCAACGGAAGCTGAAGAAGCCCCTCCTCGAAGAGGGGCCCTCAGTCGTCACCTGGGGCTGTCGTCCTCGCCGATGTGGTGGACGCGGACCATGTTGGTGGAGCCGGAGACGCCGGGCGGGGAGCCCGCCGTGATGACCACGACGTCACCCTTCTGGCAGCGCCCGTACTTCAGCAGGAGTTCGTCGACCTGGTCGACCATCTTGTCCGTCGAGTCGACGTGCGGGCCGAGGAAGGTCTCGACGCCCCAGGTGAGGCTGAGCTGAGAGCGGGTGGCCGGTTCCGGGGTGAAGGCCAGCAGCGGGATCGGCGAGCGGTAGCGCGACAGCCGGCGGACGGTGTCCCCGGACTGGGTGAACGCGACCAGGAACTTCGCGCCCAGGAAGTCGCCCATCTCGGCGGCGGCCCGGGCGACCGCGCCGCCCTGGGTGCGGGGCTTGTTGCTCTCGGTCAGCGGCGACAGCCCCTTGGCGAGGATGTCCTCCTCGGCCGCCTCGACGATCTTCGCCATGGTGCGCACGGTCTCGATCGGGTACTTGCCGACGCTGGTCTCGCCGGAGAGCATCACCGCGTCCGTGCCGTCGATGACCGCGTTGGCGACGTCGGAGGCCTCGGCACGGGTGGGCCGGGAGTTGTCGATCATCGAGTCGAGCATCTGGGTGGCGACGATGACCGGCTTGGCGTTGCGCCTGGCCAGTGTCACGGCGCGCTTCTGGACGATCGGCACCTGCTCCAGCGGCATCTCCACGCCGAGGTCGCCGCGGGCCACCATGATGCCGTCGAAGGCGGCCACGATGGAGTCGATGTTCTCGACGGCCTGCGGCTTCTCGACCTTGGCGATCACGGGGAGGCGGCGGCCCTCCTCGTCCATGATGCGGTGGACGTCGCGGATGTCCTCGCCGCTGCGCACGAAGGACAGCGCGATCACGTCGAAGCCGGTGCGCAGCGCCCAGCGCAGGTCGGCCTCGTCCTTGTCGGAGAGGGCCGGGACGGAGACGGCGACCCCGGGCAGGTTGAGGCCCTTGTGGTCGGAGACCATCCCGCCCTCGACGACCCTGGTGTGCACCCGGGGCCCGTCGACATGGGTGACCTCCAGGCAGACCTTGCCGTCGTCGACGAGGATGCGTTCGCCGGGGGTGACGTCGCCCGCGAGGCCCGCGTACGTCGTCCCGCACTGCCGGCGGTCGCCCTCGGCGCCTTCCTCGACCGTGAGGGTGAAGGTGTCACCGCGTTCGAGGAGTACCGGGCCTTCGGTAAAGGTGCCGAGCCGGATCTTCGGGCCTTGAAGGTCGGCGAGGAGCCCGACGCTGCGACCGCTCTCGTCGGAGGCCTTGCGCACCCGCCGGTAGCGCTCCTCGTGCTCGGCGTGGTCGCCGTGGCTGAGGTTGAATCGGGCGACGTCCATGCCGACCTCGACCAGGGCCTTGATCTGGTCGTACGAGTCGGTGGCGGGCCCCAGAGTACAAACGATCTTTGCTCGGCGCATGGTTCGAGCCTAGGCCTTACCGGCGGGTAGAGAATCGGCCCTGCATGGCGACCCAACAACCTTTGGATGAAGGCCCGTTGACAAGTGTTGAATGTGCGGGAGTCCGCTCCTATGAGCATCTCGCAGATGTTGAACGCGTCGGCATCGCAGACGGCACGCCGGTGTCCTGGGGCGTGGGTGGCGCCGGCCGGTGCGGGCCGGCGCCGTGTGCCCGGTCTCAGTCGACCAGGGGGGTGAGCTGCCTGGGCTGCTGCTGGGCCGGGACCCTGTCCTCCGGCCCCTCCAGGCCGAAGCTGGTGAAGGCCGTGCGCGCGGGCAGCGGGTAGGGGTCCTTGCCGGTCAGGGAGTTGAGGATGGTGGCACTGCGCCAGGCGGCGAGGCCCAGGTCGGGGGCGCCGACGCCGTGGGTGTGCAGTCCGGCGTTCTGGACGTACGCCGCTCCGGTCACGGCGGGGTCGAGAACCAGCCGGAACCGCTCGTCCACGCGCGGGCGTTCGCTGCTGTCGCGGCGCAGATAGGGGTCGAGTCCGGCGAGCAGACGGCCCAGGGGGCGCTCGCGGTAGCCGGTGGCGAGGACCACGGCGTCGGTGGTGAGCCGGGAGCGGCCGCCCTGCTGGACGTGTTCGAGGTGGAGTTCGACCTTGGTGGTGGCGATGCGTCCGGCCGTACGGACCTGGACTCCGGGGGTGAGAACGGCGTCGGGCCAGCCGCCGTGCAGGGTGCGGCGGTAGAGCTCGTCGTGGATGGCGGCCATGGTGTCGGCGTCGATGCCCTTGTGGAGCTGCCACTGGGAGGCCACGAGCCGGTCCCGGACGGGTTCGCCGAGGGCGTGGAAGTAGCGGGTGTAGTCGGGGGTGAAGTGCTCCAGGCCGAGCTTGGAGTACTCCATGGGCGCGAACGCCTCGCTGCGGCCGATCCAGTGCAGCTTCTCCCGGCCGGCCGGCCGGTTCCGCAGCAGGTCGAGGAAGACCTCGGCGCCGGACTGACCGGAGCCGACGACGGTGACGTGCTCGGCCGCGAGGAAGGCCTCGCGGTGGTCGAGGTAGTCGGCCGCGTGGACGACGGGTACGCCCGGTGACTCCACCAGCGGCCTGAGTGGGTCGGGCACGTGGGGCACGGTGCCGACGCCGAGCACGACGTTCTTCGTGTAGGTACGGCCGAGGGCCTCGGCCTCCCCGTCGGCGTCGAGCTGGGTGTAGTCGACCTCGAACAGGTCGCGTTCGGAGTTCCAGCGGACGGCGTCCACCTGGTGGGAGAAACGCAGTCCGGGCAGGCTCTCGGCGACCCAGCGGCAGTAGGCGTCGTACTCTGCGCGCCGGATGTGGAAGCGTTCGGCGAAGTAGAACGGGAAGAGCCGCTCGCGGGCCTTGAGGTAGTTGAGGAACGACCAGGGGCTGGCGGGGTCGGCGAGGGTCACGAGGTCGGCGAGGAAGGGCACCTGGATGGTGGCGCCGTCGATCAGCAGTCCGGGGTGCCAGTCGAAGCCGGGGCGCTGTTCGTAGAAGACGGTGTCGAGTTCGGCGAGCGGGTGGGCGAGTGCGGCGAGGGAGAGGTTGAACGGTCCGATGCCGATGCCGACCAGGTCGCGGGGTGCTTCGGGCTCGTGGTGTGGGGGGTGGGTCATCGGGGGGTCGTTCCTTCCACGAGTTTCAGGAGGAGGGCCAGTTCGTCCGGCCGGGTGTGGGGGTTGAGGAGGGTGGCCTTGAGCCAGAGCCGGCCGTCGAGCCGGGCCCGGCCGAGGACGGCCCGGCCGTCGTGCAGCAGGCTGCGCCGTATGCCGGCGACGGCCTCGTCGGTGGCTTCGGTGGGGCGGAACAGCACGGTGCTGATGTCCGGCCGGTCGTAGAGCTCGAATCCGGGGTGTTCGCGGACCAGGGACGCGAACTCCCGGGCGCGTGCGCACACCTGGTCGACGAGGGCGCCGAGTCCGGAGCGGCCCAGGGTCCTGAGGGTGACCGCGATCTTGAGGACGTCGGGGCGGCGGGTGGTGCGCAGCGACCGGCCGAGCAGGTCCGGGTAGCCGGCTTCGGTGTCGTCGTCGGCGTTGAGGTAGTCGGCGCGGTGGTGCAGGACGCCGAACTCGGTCGGGCGGGCGACGGCGAGGAGGCCGGCGGCGACCGGCTGCCAGCCGAGTTTGTGCAGGTCGAGGGTGACGGTGTGGGCCCGCTCCAGGCCGGCCAGCTTGTCCCGGTGCCGGTCGCTGAAGACGAGGCCGCCGCCGTAGGCCGCGTCGATGTGGAGCCGGGCCCCGTAGGCGGCGCAGAGGCCGGCGATCTCGGGGAGCGGGTCGATGAGCCCGGCGTCGGTGGTGCCGGCGGTGGCGGCGACGAGGCAGGGCCGGGGCAGGTGGGTGAGGGCGTCGTGGAGGGCGGCGGGGTCGACGGTGCCGTTCGGGGTGGGGATCACGACGGGGTCGGGCAGGCCGAGCAGCCAGGCGGCGCGGGGCAGCGAGTGGTGGGCGTTGGCTCCGAGGACCAGCTGGACACCGCCGCCGAGGGCCTCGCGGGCGAGCAGGAGGGCGAGCTGGTTGGACTCGGTGCCCCCGCTGGTGACCACGGCGTCGGCGAGGCCGATGGTGTGGGCGAGGGTGCGCGTGACCATGGCCTCCAGGGCGGCGGCCGCCGGGGCCTGGTCCCAGGAGTCGAGGGAGGGGTTGAGGGCGCTGACGGCGAGGTCGGCGGCGGTGGCGACGGCGAGCGGCGGGCAGTGCAGGTGTGCCGCGCACAGCGGGTCGGCGGGGTCGGCGGCGCCTTCCGCGAGGGCGGTCACCAGGGTGCGCAGGGCGTCGGGATCACCGTCGTCGGGGAGGACGTCCCCCACGGCGTCCGCGACGCGCTCGGCGACCGCTTCGGGACCGCCCGCGGGCAGCGGGCCGCCACGTGCCCGGCCGCCCTCGCGCAGGGCGCCGAGCACGGTGTCCAGCAGGGGCCGCAACGCGTCGGGGTCGTGCGGTCCTGATGCGAGGGGCGGCATGCCCATGGGCTCTCCTCGGGTCGCTGGCCGAAGGGGGTGGTCCGCGGGGGGAGTTCCAGCTTGTACGGGATTGGGTCTGCGCGCCCATAAAGCTCAACGATCGGAACCCGAAAGTGGGTACTGCCGTGCGGGGAAAACCTGTCGGGGCGGTCGGCCGGGGTGCTGTGCCGGGGCGTCGGACCGAGCGGGGCCGGGGCGTTGAGACGAGGGCTGACCGGGGTTAACGTCGGTCGGATGGTTGACGCGTGGATGATCGACGTGCCCGGTGAGCGGGTGGTGGTGCGGGAGCCGCTGCCCTCGGACGAGGCGCCGCTGCTGGACCTCTTCGAGGCCTGCGAGGACTGGTTCGTGGCGGCGACGGGGCTGCCGTCGGGGCCCGGTGACGTGCAGAGCCTGTTCTACGGGCTGCCGGACGGGGCCGACCCCGACGACAAGGTGCTGCTGGTGCTGGAGCGGGACGGGGTCGTCTCGGGCCTGGTGGACGCGGTGCGGAACCATCCGGCGCCCGGCGCGGTGGCGGTGGGCCTGTTCCTGCTGGCGCCGTGGGCGCGGGGCCGGGGTCTCGGGCGGGCGCTGGCCGAGTCGTTGCTCGCCCATGCCGAGGGGGTGGCCCTGGTGACGGCGACGGTGCCGCCGGGGTGGCGCGCCGGGGAGCGGTTCCTGGAGCGCCTCGGCTTCACGCTGGGCGCCGAGACGCCCGGCACGGCCGAGGTGGGCAACCGCCGCGCGGGCCCTCGCGAGGGCGGCGTACGCCGGGCGGAGCTACGGCCGGCCGGGGCCTGACGGGCCATGGCGGAACGCACGCCACGGGCCGCCACCCCCCGCCACGACGACAGCGGCACACCACCGGCCGCAGCCCGACCCCCGCCGGGACAACCGCGGCACACCGCGAGCCGCAAGCCAACCCCCGCCCGGACAACCGCGGCACACCACCAGCCACAAGCCAACCCCCGCCCGGACAACCGCGGCACACCACCAGCCACAAGCCAACCCCCGCCCGGACAACCGCGGCACACCACCAGCCACAAGCCAGCCCCCGCCGGGACAACCGCGGCACACCGCGAGCCACAGGCCGAGTCCCGGCGGGGCGGCTGCGGCCCGGCCGCGGTGTGAGCCCGGCCGTGGCCACCGCGTCACGGGGCCGGTGCCCTACGCGCCGGGGAACCGCGCGGCCGGGGCTCCGCACCGGTCGCCCCGGTGCCCGGTGCCCTACGCGCCGCGGATCCGCAGTGCCCTGTGCAGGTCGTCCAGTTCGTCGGTCAGGCGGCGGCGCAGGGCGGTGACCGGGTCGGCGTCGCGCAGGCACTCCTGGCCGAGGGCGAGGTTCCCGGCGTCGACGGCGTGCGCGGGGAAGGCCTCGCGGCCGACGACGCCGGCGATGGCGGGCCCGCGCCGGGCGGCGACGGCGACCGCGTCCTGGTAGTAGCGCGGCACGTACTCCTCCACCAGGTCGGCCTGTTCGGGGTGCCAGAAGCCCTGGGCGGTGGCCGCGAACAGGTAGTTGGACAGGTCGTCGCCGCTGAACATGGCCTCCCAGGCGGCGCGCTTGGCCTCGGGGTCGGGCAGCGCGGCCCGGCAGCGGGCGGCGCCCTCCTGGCCGCTGGCGCTGGGGTCGCGGGCCAGCTCGGCGGCGATCCGGGCCTCGTCGACGGCGCCGAGGACGGCGAGCCGCCCCATGATGCGCCAGCGCAGCTCGGGGTCGAGTTCGGGGCCGCCGGGCACGGTGCCCTCGGCGAGCCAGGCGGCGATGGTGTCGGGCTGGGCGGCGGCGCGGATGAAGTGCCGTACGGCGATCAGGCGCAGACCGGGGTTGTCGCCGTCCTCGGTGCGCCGGATGAAGTCCCGGCACAGGGCGGACAGGGTCGCGAGCGCGGCCGGGCGTTCCTCGGGCGCGAGGTAACGGTCGACGACGTGGACGGCGGCGAAGGCCAGCACGCCCTGGACGAGGGCGAGGTCGGTCTCGTGCGGGAGGTGCGCGCGGGCGGTCTCCAGGTAGGCGGCGGGCGCCAGTTCGCCGTCGCGGACCGCGTCCCGCAGGGCGTTCCACACCACCGCGCGGGTGAGCGGGTCGGGCAGGCCCGACAGGTGGGCGCGGATCGTGGCGGCGGACTCGGCGTCGAAGCGGACCTTGGCGTAGGTAAGGTCGCCGTCGTTGAGCAGGAGCAGCGCGGGGCGCTTGCCGAGGGGCTGCGGCGCGCTCCCCGGGATGTCGAGGTCGATGCGCTCGCGCAGGGTGAGCCGGCCGTCGTCGGCGAGGTCCTGGTCGTAGACGCCGACGCAGACGCGGTGCGGGCGGCTGCCGGTGCGCTCGACGGTGAGGGTGCGGGTGCCGTCGGCGGCGGTGGCGAGGACCGGGGTGAGGGTGTCGACGCCGGTGGTGCGCAGCCAGGCGTCGGCCCAGGCGTGCACGTCGCGGTCGGTGGCGGCGGCCAGGGAGTCGATGAAGTCGGCGAGGGTGGCGTTGCCGAACCGGTGCCGCCGGAAGTGGATGTTGATGCCGGCGAGGAAGTCCTTCTCGCCCATCCAGGCGACCAGCTGGCGCAGTGCGGAGGCGCCCTTGGCGTAGGAGATGCCGTCGAAGTTGAGCAGCGCGGCGGCGGTGTCGTCGACGGCCTCGGGGGCGACGGGGTGGGTGGAGGGGCGCTGGTCGGCGTCGTAGCCCCAGGCCTTGCGGGCGACGCCGAAGTCGACCCAGGTGTCGGTGAAGCGGGTGGCCTCGGTGAGGGTCTGGTAGCCCATGTACTCGGCGAAGGACTCGTTCAGCCAGATGTCGTCCCACCACCTGAGGGTGACGAGGTCGCCGAACCACATGTGGGCCATCTCGTGGGCGACGACCATCGCGCGGGTCTGCCGTTCGGTGTCGGTGACGGCGGAGCGGTAGACGAACTCGTCGCGGAAGGTGACCAGTCCGGGGTTCTCCATGGCGCCGGCGTTGAACTCGGGGACGAACGCCTGGTCGTAGGAGTCGAAGGGGTACGGCTCCTCGAACTTCTCGTGGTAGCGGTCGTAGCACGCGCGCGTGATGTCGAGGATCTCCTCGGCGTCGGCGTCGAGGTGCGGTGCGAGGGAGCGGCGGCAGTGGATGCCGAAGGGCAGTCCGCGGTGCTCGGTGCGCACCGAGTGCCAGGGGCCGGCGGCGACGGCGACCAGGTAGGTGGAGATCAGCGGGGTGGCGGCGGCCCGCCAGCGGCCCTCGCCGAGGTCCTCGGTGACCCCGTTGGCGAGGACGGTCCAGCCTTCGGGCGCGGTCACGGACAGCTCGAAGACGGCCTTCAGGTCGGGCTGGTCGAAGGCGGCGAAGACCCGCTGCACGTCGTCCATGAACACCTGCGTGTAGACGTACGTCAGGTCGTCCGCGGGGTCGGTGAAGCGGTGCATGCCCTCGCCGGTGCGCGAGTAGCGCATGGTGGCCTCGACGCGCAGCTCGTGCTCGCCCGCGGTGAGGTTCCTCAGCGGCAGCCGGTCCTGGTCCAGCGTGCCGGGGTCGAGGGACTGTCCGTCGAGGGTGACGGCGCGCAGTTCGGCGGGCTTCATCTCGACGAAGGTGTCGCCGTCGGATCGGGCCGTGAACCGGATCACGGTACGGGAGTCGAAGGTCTCGTCCCCGGTGGTCAGGTCGAGGTCGATCGTGTAGCGGTGGACGTCGAGGAGCTCGGCGCGGCTCTGCGCTTCGTCGCGAGTCAGTACGGACATGCGGGCCATGCTGCCCGATGACACCGGCGACGCACAGGGGCGGGAGCGGTACGCGGCTTATGTCCGCTCCGAGGCCGGTGGTGCCGTACGACGGCGCTGGTGGGCGGTGTGCGGGGGGAGGCGGGGGTGTGGACGGGCCGTGCGGTCCTCGGGCACACCCCCCGCGTCCCGTGGTCAGGGTGTGTCGCCCGCCCGGCTGTTGACGGTGTCCTCGGCGATGGACTCGTGGTGTCTGATGACTTCGGCGATGATGAAGTTGAGGAACTTCTCCGCGAAGGCCGGGTCGAGTTTCGCGTTCTCGGCGAGGGCGCGCAGCCGGGCGATCTGCCGGGCCTCGCGGGCCGGGTCGGCCGGGGGCAGCCGGTGGACCGCCTTCAGGCGCCCGACCTGCTGGGTGGCCTTGAAACGCTCGGCGAGCATGTGGACGACGGCCGCGTCGATGTTGTCGATGCTGTCGCGCAGCCGGCCGAGCTCCGCGTGGACGGCGGGGTCGACGTCACCGGTACCGGTGTTGCTGGTGGTCATGGACGTCAACCCTACGGGGGGTCGGCCGGGTGATCCCCGAGGGCGTCGGTCCGGTCCTCGGGCACGGCCCGGCTCTGCTGGGCGCGGAAGCGTACCGGGGCGGTGCCGACGCGGCGGGTGAACAGCCGGGAGAAGTAGGCCGGGTCGTCGTAGCCGACGCGGCGGGCGACGGCGGCGACGGACAGCTCGGTGGTCGCGAGGAGTTCCTGGGCCCGGCCGAGCCGGATGCCGATCAGGTAGTCCTTGGGGCTGCAGCCCGCGACCCGGCGGACGGCGGCGCGCAGCTCGGCGGGGGTCATGCCGTGCCGGGCCGCGTGGTCGGCGACGGTCATGCCGGTGCAGGCGTCCCGGGCGAGCGCGTGCAGCACCGGGTCGCCGTCGGGGGCGAGGTCGGCGCGCGCGCGGCGCAGGGCGACGAGGAGCTCGTGCACGGCGGCGCCGGTCTCGACCTCCAGGAGGGGGTTGCCCTGGCGGGCGGCGCGGGCGATGCGGGTGATGACGTCCCGGGGTCCGTTGGCGTCCGCGAGGGGCACCACGGGCCGCTCGGGCTCGATGTAGCCGAGTTCCGTGTAGGTCTCGGTGTCGGGCCCGGTGAAGGTCACGAAGGCCTCGTCCCAGCCGGTGTCCGGGTCGGGCCCGTAGTGGTGCGGGACACCGGGCGTGAGCCACACCAGCGCGGGCGCGACGACGGCGGTGCCGCGGCCGTCGGGCGTGCGGTACCAGCCCCGGCCCGAGCTGATCACCACGGCGACGTGCTGCTCCAGCAGGCGCGGACCCACCGCGGGCACCGCCCCGTACTGGAGGCCGACGCCCCAGCAGACCAGACCGAGCCGGCGGTGCACGGCGCCGGGTGTGAAGAACCGCATCCAGGTGTGGAAGGTCGGCGGTCCGCCCGGCACTGCGTGCTCCTCGCTGTCGGCTCTTTCGTCCAAGTGCTGCCGATCTTTGTCCATGGTCCGGGCACCCGCCAGCAGGCCAGAGTGAACCCATGAGTGACTTCACGGTGGGCGAAACCGATTTCCTGCTGGACGGGCGGCCGGTGCGGCTGCTGTCCGGCGCGCTGCACTACTTCCGGGTGCACGAGGAGCAGTGGCGCCACCGGCTGGCGCTGCTGCGCGCCATGGGGCTGAACTGCGTGGAGACGTACGTGCCGTGGAACCTGCACGAGCCGCGTCCGGGTGACGTCCGGGACGTCGAGGCGCTCGGCCGCTTCCTGGACGCGGCGCGGGAGGCCGGCCTGTGGGCGATCGTGCGGCCGGGGCCGTACATCTGCGCGGAGTGGGAGAACGGCGGTCTGCCGCACTGGGTGACGGGCGAGCTGGGCGCACGCGCGCGCACGCGTGACGAGCGTTTCCTCCGGTACGTGGACAGCTGGTTCGGCCGGCTGCTGCCCGAGGTCGTCTCCCGGCAGCTGGACCGCGGCGGCCCGGTGATCATGGTGCAGGTGGAGAACGAGTACGGCAGCTACGGCTCCGACGCCGCCTATCTGGCCCACCTGACCGACCTGCTGCGCGCAGGGGGCGTCACGGTGCCGCTGGTCACCTCGGACGGCCCCGAGGACCACATGCTCACCGGCGGTTCGGTGCCCGGCCTGCTCGCGACGGTGAACTTCGGCTCCCACGCGCGCGCGGCCTTCGAGACGCTGCGCCGCCACCAGGCCGCCGGCCCGCTGATGTGCATGGAGTTCTGGTGCGGCTGGTTCGACCACTGGGGCGGCGAGCACGTCGTACGGGACGCCGGTGACGCGGCGGACGCCCTCCGGGAGATCCTGGACTGCGGGGCGTCGGTCAACGTCTACATGGCGCACGGCGGCACCAACTTCGCCGGCTGGGCGGGCGCCAACCGGCCCGGCGGCGAGCTGCACGAGGGGCCGCTGGAAGCGGACGTGACGTCGTACGACTACGACGCGCCGATCGACGAGTACGGGCGCCCCACGGAGAAGTTCTGGCGCTTCCGCGAGGTGCTCGCCGCCCACCACGACGGTCCGCTGCCGGAGCTGCCGCCCGCGCCGGCGGCGCTGGCCGCGGCGGCGGACGCCGCGGTGACCGGCTGGGCTCCCCTGGCCGCCGTCCTGGAGACCCTGGGCACCCCGGAGCGCGTCCACGCCGTCCCGCCGACCTTCGAGGATCTGGGCATCGCCCGTGGCCTGGTCCGCTACGAGGCGGACGTCCCCGGCCCGCGTCAGCCGTACCCGCTGACCGCGCGGGGGCTGCGCGACCTCGCGGTGGTGTACGTCGACGGGGAGCGGGCCGGGATCCTCACCGAGGAGGAGCCCCGGCTCAAGGAGCCGATCGCGGGTCCCGCGCGCGTGGAGCTGTGGGTGGAGACCCTGGGCCGCGTCAACTACGGCCCCCGTTCGGGCGAGACGAAGGGCATCACCGGCGGCCTCCTGCACGAGCGCCAGTTCCTGCACGGGGTACGCGCGCGCGGCCTGGATCTCGACGCCTTCGAGGACGGTGTGGACGCGGTGCCCTTCGGTGTCCTTCCGGAGGACGGCGCCCCGGGCCTGTACCGGGGCACGGTCACGGTGCCCGGTGGCGGGGACGCGCGCCTGGAACTCCCCGGCTGGACCCGCGGCTTCGTCTGGCTCAACGGTTTCAACCTGGGCCGCTACTGGTCGGCAGGACCGCAGGAGTCGCTGTACGTCCCCGGTCCGGTCCTGAAGGAGGGCGAGAACGAGATCTGGGTCCTGGAGCTCCAGGAGACGAACCGGGGAACGGTACGGCTGGCGCCCCTTTAGGGACCCGATCCTCCCTGTCCCCCGCATACTGTGAAGGAAGCTCCGGCAGCCTCTGTGGGGGTAGGGACGTGGCGAACGGCGGCCCGGTGGAACACGGCTACCCGCACCTGGACACCGTGCGGGCCGCCGTCACGGCGTTGTACCGGCGCCTGTCGTACGACACCGTGCAGACCTTCGCCACCAGCGTCGCCCCCGCCGACGTCGCGTTCTGCGACACCGACGACCTCCACCTCGGCGCCCAGCGCGTCGCCCACGAGATCGTCCGGCACTTCCGCCTCCCCGACGCCCGCATGATCGTCGGTTTCAGGGACATGACGCACGCGGCGAACGTCGAACTCACCGCGGGCCCCGAGTACTTCATCGAGCTGAACGACCGTTTCCGCAGCCACCGCAGGGACATCGGCGCGGCCCTCGCCCACGAGGTGACGCACGTCTACCTGCACCGTCTGGACCTGTCCTTCCCGAGCACCCGGGAGAACGAGATCCTCACGGACACCGCGGCCACGTACCTCGGCGCGGGCTGGCTGCTGCTCGACGCGTACCGGGAGCACGGGGAGGCGTCCCAGAAGCTCGGTTACCTCACCCCGGAGGAGTTCGGCTACGTCCTCGCCAAGCGGGCCCTGGCCTTCCACGAGGACCCGTCCGTGTGGTTCACCAGCCCGCAGGCGTACACGGCGTACCGGAAGGGGATGGCGCGGGCCCGCCAGGACGAGGAGCAGCCGCCGCTGACCGCGGCGGGCTGGGCGGGCCGACGCCGCTATGCGCGCGACCGCCGCCACGCCTCCACCGCGCCCGCCCAGCAGCCCGGCACCCCCTACGCCTTCACCCCCGACGGCGGCGGGCGGCTGCGGGTCTCGTTCCCGTGCCCGACCTGCCACCAGCGGATCCGGGTACCGGTCCGGGGCCGGCTCAGGGCACGGTGCTCACTGTGCCGGACGGTGCTGGACTGCGACACATAGGCCTCGCCCCAGGCCGGAGCCGCCGTCACGTCCCGTACACCACTCCCGGCGGTGCCGCCTCCGCCAGCAGCTTCAGTGCCGTCTCCCCCGCCTCGGCCGGTGTCCACCGTGCCCCCTTGTCGGCGGTCGGGCCGGGCCGCCACCCCTCCATCACGGTGATCCGGCCGCCCTCCGTCTCGAACACCCGCCCGGTGACCCCGGCGCTCGCGGCGGAGCCCAGCCAGACCACGAGCGGGGAGACGTTCTCGGGGGCCATCGCGTCGAAGCCCGAGCCGGGGGCGGCCATGGTGGCGGCGAACACACGCTCGGTCATCCGGGTGCGGGCGGCCGGGGCGATGGCGTTGACCTGTACGCCGTAGCGGGCCAGTTCGGCCGCCGCGACCAGGGTGAGGCCCACGATCCCGGCCTTCGCGGCGCTGTAGTTGCCCTGTCCGACCGAGCCCAGCAGACCGGCCCCGCTGCTGGTGTTGACGACCCGTGCCACCGGCGTCCGTCCCGCCTTGGCCTCGGCCCGCCAGTACGCGGCCGCGTGCCGCAGCGGCAGGAAGTGGCCCTTGAGGTGGACCCTCATCACCGCGTCCCAGTCGTCCTCGGCAAGACCGACCAGCATCCGGTCGCGCAGGAACCCGGCGTTGTTGACGAGGGTGTCGAGGCGGCCGTACGCGTCCAGGGCCGTCGCGACCAGGGAGTCGGCGCCGGCGTCGGTCGCGACGTCACCGCCGTGCGCCACCGCCTCGCCGCCGGCCGCCCGGATCTCGGCCACGACGGCCCGGGCGGGGCTGTCCGGGCCGGGCGCGCCGTCGAGGCCGACGCCGAGGTCGTTGACGACGACCCGGGCGCCCTCGGCGGCGAAGGCGAGCGCGTGAGCCCGGCCGAGCCCGCGCCCGGCGCCGGTGACGATCACGACCCGGTCCGCGCAGATCTGGCTCATCTCAGTCCTCCCTGCGTTGGTGGTCCTTGTTGGCGGTCGCGGCGTCGAGGAAGGCCGGCCGCTCCCCGCCGCCGTGCACGAGCAGGCTGGCCCCGGTGATGTAGGCGGCCGCGTCGGAGGCCAGGAAGACGGCGGCGGCACCGACGTCGGACGGGGCGGCGAGGCGCCCGAGCGGGACGGTCCGGGAGACGGCGTCGACGCCTTCCGGCCCGCCGTAGTGCAGGTGGGCCAGCTCGGTGCGGACCATGCCGACGACGAGGGTGTTGACCCGGACCTCCGGCGCCCACTCCACCGCCATGGACCGGGCGAGGTTCTCCAGTCCCGCCTTGGCCGCGCCGTAGGCGGCCGAGCCCGGCGAGGGCCGGCCGCCGCTGACGCTGCCGACCATCACCACCGTTCCCCGGGCCCGCCTGAGCCGCTGGTGGGCGGCGAGCGAGGCGGTCAGCGGGGCGACGAGGTTGAGCTCGATCACCCGGGCGTGCCGCTCGGCGTCGGCGTCGGTGAGCTGCCGGTAGGGGGTGCCGCCCGCGTTGTTGACCAGCACGTCGACCCGGGGCAGGGCGTCGAAGAAGGCGCGGACGGCGGATGCGTCACGCAGGTCGAGAGGGGCGAACTCGACACCGTCCAGCGGATGTTCGGGCGGCCGACGGGCGCAGGCCAGGACCCGGGCGCCGGTCTCGGCGAAGGCGCGGGCGATCCCGGCGCCCACGCCCCTGGTACCGCCGGTGACGACCACGGTCCTGCCGCTCGGCGAGTTGTCCACAGGGCCTCCCACTCGTCCGTACCGGCTGCTAGCTTCGAAGCCTCACACCTAACAAATGTTTGGTGGAAAGGCAGCTGAGTGCGAAGGTAGCTGATGCGTCCATGGGTGTCTCCACCTCATCCCCGGAAAAGGGAATCTCGCTCGTCACGGTCGGCTTCCCGCCGGTGAACGCACTGCCGGTGCGCGGCTGGTTCGAGCTGGCCGACGCGGTGCGCGCCGCCGGCCGTGACCCGGCGGTGCGCTGTGTGGTACTGGCCGCCGAGGGCCGGGGTTTCAACGCGGGCGTGGACATCAAGGAGATACAGGCCGAGGGGAACGAGACGCTGATCGGCGTCAACCGGGCCTGCGCGGAGGCCTTCGCGGCGGTGTACGAGTGCGAGACCCCGGTGGTGGCCGCGGTGCACGGTTTCTGCCTGGGCGGCGGGATAGGCCTGGTGGGCAACGCGGACGCGATCGTGGCGAGCGAGGACGCCGTGTTCGGCCTGCCCGAGCTGGACCGGGGTGCCCTGGGCGCGGCCACCCAGCTGTCCCGGCTGGTCCCGCCGCATCTGATGCGGACGCTCTACTACACCTCGCGCACGGCGACCGCGGCCGAGCTGCACACGCACGGATCGGTGTGGCGGGTCGTGGCACGCGAGGAACTCGGGTCCGCCGCGCTGGAGCTGGCACGGGAGATCGCCGCGAAGGACGGCCGGCTGCTGCGGCTCGCCAAGGCCGCCATCAACGGCATCGACCCGGTCGACGTACGGCGGAGCTACCGCTTCGAACAGGGCTTCACCTTCGAGGCCGCCCTCAGCGGGGTGGGCGGCCGGGTCCGTGACACCTTCGGGAAGGGGGGTGCGGGAAGTGACTGACAAGACGATGACCGCCGACGAGGTCGTGGCGCGGCTGACCAGCGGCATGACCCTCGGCATCGGCGGCTGGGGTTCCCGGCGCAAGCCGATGTCCCTGGTCAGAGCGCTGCTCCGGAGTGGGATCGACGATCTGACCCTGGTCTCGTACGGCGGCCCGGACGTGGGGATGCTGGTCGCGGCCGGCCGGGTGCGCAGGCTGGTGACGGCCTTCGTCACCCTCGACTCCGTCCCGCTGGAACCGCACTACCGCGCGGCCCGCGAACGCGGCGACCTCGAACTGACCGAGGTCGACGAGGGCATGTTCATGTGGGGTCTGCGCGCGGCGGCGAACCGGCTGCCGTTCCTCCCGGTGCGGGCCGGCCTCGGCTCCGACGTCATGCGGGTCGACCCGGAGCTGCGGACCGTCACGTCGCCGTACGACGACGGGGAGACGTTCGTGGCGATGCCCGCCCTGCGGCTGGACGCGGCCCTGGTCCACGTCAACCGCGCCGACCGGCTCGGCAACGGGCAGTACCTCGGCCCGGATCCCTACTTCGACGACCTGTTCTGCGCGGCGGCGGACCGCGCCTACGTCTCCTGCGAACGGCTGGTGGACACCGCGGAGCTGACGAAGGCGGCGCCCCCGCAGTCCCTGCTGCTGAAACGGCTGGACGTGACGGGGGTGGTGGAGGCCCCGGGGGGCGCGCACTTCACGTCATGCGCACCGGACCACGGCCGGGACGAGGACTTCCAGAAGCTGTACGCGAGCACCCCGTGGGAGGACTTCTCGGCCCGCTTCCTGGCGGGTGACGAGCAGGCGTACCGGTCGGCGGTGCGCGGCTGGCGGGAGGAGCAGGCCGGATGAACGTTCTCCGCTCCGAGTACTGCGTGATCGCCTGCGCCGAGGCCTGGCGCGGCTCGGGTGAGATCCTGGCGAGCCCGATGGGCCTGATCCCCTCCCTGGGCGCACGGCTGGCCCGGCTCACCTTCGCACCGGACCTGCTGCTGACCGACGGCGAGGCGACGCTCGTCCGCCCGGACGGGACACCCGAGGGCTGGCTGCCCTACCGGCAGCATCTGGAGCTGGTGGCCGGCGGACGGCGGCACGTGATGATGGGCGCGAGCCAGCTCGACCGGTACGGCAACCAGAACATCTCGTGCATCGGCGACTGGGCACGGCCCCGGCGGCAGCTGCTCGGGGTGCGCGGGGCGCCGCTGAACACACTGAACAACCCGACGAGTTACTGGGTGCCGAAGCACTCCAGGCGGGTGTTCGTGGAGCGGGTCGACATGGTGTGCGGGGTGGGGTACGACCGGGTGGCCCGGCACCCGGGCACGGAACGCTTCCACCGGATCCCCAGGGTCGTCACCGACCTCGGCGTCCTCGACTTCGAGACCCCGGACCACTCGATGCGGCTGGCGGCGGTGCATCCGGGGGTGAGCGTGGACCAGGTGCGGGAGGCCACGGACTTCGCCCTCGAGGTGCCGGACGAGGTGCCGTTCACCCGTGATCCGGACGAGGAGGAGCTACGGCTGATCCGCGAGGTCCTGGATCCCGGTGGCGCGCGGACGAGGGAGGTCGCCGGCTGATGGAGACGGCGCTGACCCGGCTGGTCGGGATCCGGCATCCGATCGTGCAGACGGGGATGGGGTGGGTGGCTGGCCCCCGGCTGGTCTCGGCCACGGCCAACGCCGGAGCCCTCGGCATCCTGGCCTCGGCCACCATGACCCTCGATCAGTTGCGGGCCGCGATAGCGGAGGTGCGGTGCCGTACGGACGCCCCGTTCGGGGTGAACCTGCGGGCGGACGCGGCCGACGCCGGTGACCGGGTGCGGCTGATCGTCGACGGGGGCGTGCGGGTGGCGTCCTTCGCACTGGCCCCCTCCCCCGAGCTGATCACCGAGCTGAAGGCGGCGGGCGTGGTGGTGATCCCGTCCGTCGGGGCGCGGCGGCACGCCGAGAAGGTGGCGGCGTGGGGCGCGGACGCGGTGGTCGTGCAGGGCGGCGAGGGCGGCGGGCACACCGGTGAGGTGGCGACGAGCGTGCTGCTGCCGCAGGTGGTGGACGCGGTGCGGATACCGGTGGTGGCGGCGGGGGGTTTCTTCGACGGCCGGGGGCTGGTGGCGGCGCTGGCGTACGGCGCGGCGGGGGTGGCGATGGGCACGCGGTTCCTGCTCACCTCGGACTCGACGGTGCCGGACGCGGTGAAGGCGAGGTATCTGGCGGCGACGGTCAAGGACGTCACCGTGACCCGGGCGGTCGACGGGTTGCCGCACCGGATGCTGCGGTCCGATCTGGTGACCGCGCTGGAGCGTTCGGGCGGGGCCCGGCGTCTGCTGCACGCGATACGGCGGGCGGCGGGGTTCCGGAGGCTGTCCGGACTCACCTGGCGGCACCTCGTCCGGGACGGCCTGGCGCTGCGGCACGGCAAGGAGTTGTCGTGGAGTCAGGTGCTGCTGGCCGCGAACACACCGATGCTGCTCAGGTCGGCGATGGTGGACGGGCGTACGGATCTCGGGGTGATGGCGGCGGGGCAGGTCGCCGGGGTGATCGACGACCTGCCGTCGTGCGCGGAGCTGGTGGCACGGGTCATGAAGGAGGCGGAGGAGGTCAGGACACGTCTCACCGCCGCTCGATGAGCGTGCCGTTCACAGGCGCTCGATGATCGTCACGTTGGCCTGACCGCCGCCCTCGCACATCGGCACCATCCCCAACGGCCCCCTCGCACCGCTCGGCCCCAGCGGGCCCCCCAGGCTTCGGCGGCCTGCGGCGGACTCCGCCCGCCGAAGTCATGGCCACGCTCTGCCCACTCCGGTCAAAGCCGCTCGATGATCGTCACGTTGGCCTGACCGCCGCCCTCGCACATCGTCTGGAGGCCGAAGCGGCCGCCGGTGCGTTCCAGTTCGTGCAGGAGGGTCGTCATCAGCCTGACGCCGGTCGCGCCGAGGGGGTGGCCGAGGGCGATGGCACCGCCGTTGACGTTGACCCTGGCGGGGTCGGCGCCGGTCTCCTTGAGCCAGGCGAGGACGACCGGGGCGAACGCCTCGTTGATCTCGACCAGGTCGACGGCGTCGATGGTGAGGCCGGTCTTCTTCAGCGCGTGGGCGGTGGCCGGGATCGGGGCGGAGAGCATCCGGATCGGGTCCTCGCCGCGCACCGAGAGGTGGTGGACGCGGGCGCGGGGGCGCAGTCCGTGTTCGCGGACGGCGCGTTCGGAGGCGAGGAGCAGGGCGGCGGCGCCGTCGGAGACCTGGGAGGAGCAGGCGGCGGTGATGGTGCCGCCGTCGACCACCGGCTCGAGCGCGGCCATCTTCTCCAGGGAGGTGTCCCGGCGCGGGCCCTCGTCCACCGTGACATGACCGTAGGGGACCGTCTCGCGCTCGAAGCGGCCCTCGTCGATGGCGCTCAGCGCCCGCCGGTGGGAGCGCAGGGCGAACTCCTCCTGGTCCTGGCGGCTGATGCCCCACTTGGCGGCGATCATCTCGGCTCCGGCGAACTGGTTGACGGGCTGCCGGCCGTAGCGGGCGCGCCAGCCGGCGCTGCCCAGGAAGGGGCCCTCGGTCAGGCCGAGCGGCTCGGCGGCCTGCCGGGAGGCGAAGGCGATGGGGATCTGGGACATGTTCTGGACGCCGCCGGCGACCACCAGGTCCTGGGTGCCGGAGAGGACGGCCTGCGCGGCGAAGTGCACGGCCTGTTGCGAGGAGCCGCACTGCCGGTCGACGGTCACCCCCGGCACCTCCTCGGGCAGCCCGGCCGCCAGCCAGCTGGTGCGGGCGATGTCACCGGCCTGCGGTCCCACCGCGTCGAGGCAGCCGAAGACGACGTCCTCGACGGCGGCCGGGTCCACGCCCGAGCGCTCGACCAGGGCGGTCAGCACATGGGCGCCCAGGTCGGCCGGATGGACCCCGCTCAGTCCGCCCCGGCGCCGCCCGACCGGCGTGCGCACCGCTTCGACTATGTAGGCCTCGGCCATGTCATCGACTCCCTGCCCAGAAAGGGGTTTTCAACGAATGGGTGAGCTACTCGCGGACGGCGATCCCGTCCAGCACCATCGACAGGTACTGCCGGGCGATCTCCTCCGGGCTGTGCTGTCCGCCCGGCCGGTACCAGGAGGCGGCGACCCAGACCGTGTCGCGCACGAACCGGTAGGTGAGGCGGACGTCGAGGTCGGCACGGAAGACGTGCGCGGCGACCCCGCGCTCCAGGGTGGCCAGCCACGCCTTCTCGAACCTGCGCTGGGACTCGGCGAGGAAGGTGAACCTGTCCTGCGCGACCAGCTGCTTGCTCTCCTTCTGGTAGATCGCGACGGCGGCGCGGTGCCGGTCGATCTCCCGGAAGGACTCGGTGACCAGGGCTTCGAGGGTCTCGCGCGGACCGAGCCCGGCGTCCAGGACGGTGTCGTAGCCGTCCCACAGCTCGTCGAGGAAGGTCCGCAGGATCTCCTCCAGCATCGATTCCTTGGAGTCGAAGTGGTAGTAGAGGCTGCCCGCGAGCATGCCCGCGTGGTCCGCGATCTTGCGTACGGTGGTGGCGTTGTAGCCCTGCTCGGCGAAGACCTCGGCGGCGGTGTCGAGGAGTTCGCGCCGCCGGGCGGGGGCGGCGGTCACCTGGGGCTTCTTCTTGGTCGGCACGGGTACATTCTCGTCCTACGGGTGCTGGCTGCTGACGGAGACGACCTCTCCGGTGATGTACGAGGAGTAGCCGGACGCCAGGAAGACGATCGCGTTGGCGACCTCCCAGGGTTCGGCGTGGCGGCCGAAGGCCTCACGGGCGGTGAGGTCCGCCAGCAGCTCCGCGGAGGTCACCTTCACCAGGTGGGGGTGCATGGCGAGGCTCGGCGCCACCGCGTTGACCCGCACCCCGTACGCGGCCGCCTCGATCGCCGCGCACCGGGTCAGCGCCATCACCCCGGCCTTGGCCGCGGCGTAGTGCGCCTGTCCGGCCTGGGCCCGCCAGCCGACGACGGAGGAGTTGTTGACGATCACTCCGCCGTGCCCGCCGTCGCGGAAGTGCCGCAGCGCGGCCCGGGTGCATCGGAAGGTGCCGCCCAGGGTGACGTCGAGGACCCGCGACCACTGTTCGTCGCTCATGTCGACGAGCGCGGAGGTCCCGCCGAGACCGGCGTTGTTGACGACGACGTCCAGCCGTCCGTGCGCACGGACGGCGGTCTCGAACAGGGCCGCCACCTGCGCCTCGTCGGTCACGTCGCACGCGACGGCGCTCACCGCCCCGGGGAACTCACGGGTGAGTGCGGCCTCGTGCTCCTCGAGCCGCCGGGTGTGCGCGTCGCTGATCAGTACGCGTGCGCCCTCCTCCAGGAGGCGCCGCGCGGTCGCCCCGCCGATCCCCGCCCCGGCCGCGGCGGTGACGACGGCGGTACGGCCCGCGAGCAGGCCGTGCCCGGGCACGTACTCCGGAGTCTCGACGCCTGTCATGGGGCCACGCTAACCTACCAAACAATTGTTAGGGAAGGATGGTGACGGAGGCAGTGGACCTGACCCACACCCCGGCGGACGAGGAGTTCCGCGCCGAGGCCCGCGCCTGGCTGACGGCGCATGTGCCGTCCCGTCCGCTGCCCTCCCTGGAGACCGCGGAGGGCTTCGCGGCGCACCGCGCCTGGGAGGCCGAACTGGCCGCCGACCGCTGGTCGGTGGTGTCCTGGCCCGAGCGGTACGGCGGCCGGGACGCGGGCCTGCTGCGCTGGCTGGTCTTCGAGGAGGAGTACTACGCGGCGGGTGCGCCGGGCCGGGTCGGCCAGAACGGTGTCGGTCTGCTCGCGCCGACTCTCTTCGACCACGGGACCGAGGAGCAGCGCGCCCGGGTGCTGCCGCCGATGGCCACCGGGGAGGTGGTCTGGGCACAGGCCTGGTCGGAACCCGAGGCGGGTTCCGACCTGGCCGCCCTGAGATCCCGGGCGGTGCGGACGGCCGGGGGCTGGCTGCTGACCGGCCAGAAGACCTGGTCGTCGCGGGCCGCCTTCGCCGACCGCGCCTTCGGCCTGTTCCGCAGCGAGCCGGACACCCCGAGACCCCACCAGGGACTCACCTATCTGATGTTCGACCTGCGCGCGCCGGGCGTGACGGTCCGGCCGATCGGCCGCCTCGACGGGAAGCCGGCCTTCGCCGAGCTGTTCCTCGACCAGGTGTTCGTGCCGGACGAGGACGTGATCGGCGAACCGGGGCAGGGCTGGCGGATCGCCATGTCGACGGCGGGCAACGAGCGGGGGCTGACCCTGCGCTCGCCGGGCCGGTTCCTCGCCTCCGCGGACCGGCTGGTGCGGCTCTGGCGGGAGCGGGGCGCCCCGGAGTCCGCCGCGGCCCGGGTGGCCGACGCCGTCGTCCGGGCCCGCGCCTACCAGCTGTTCACCTATGCGGCGGCCGCGCGTTTCCTGGACGGCGAGGCGCTGGGCCCGGAGTCCAGCCTCAACAAGGTGTTCTGGTCCGAGCTGGACCTCTCCCTGCACGAGACGGCCCTCGATCTGCTCGGCGAGGAGGGCGAGTCGGCGGACACGGCGTGGTCCGAGGGGTACGTCTTCTCGCTCGCCGGTCCCGTCTACGCGGGCACCAACGAGATCCAGCGCGACATCATCGCCGAGCGCCTGCTCGGCCTGCCGAAGGGACGCCGCTGACATGCGCTTCCTCCTCGACACGGAGCAGCGGGACTTCGCGGACGCCGTGCGGAGCCTGCTCGCGGCGGCGGACACACCGACGGTGATACGGGACTGGAGCCGCGGGGAGCACGCGAGCGGGCGGGCCCTGTGGGGTCGTCTCGCCGAGGCGGGGGTGTTCGGGCTGGCGGTGCCGGAGGAGTACGGCGGGGTGGGGTACCGGCCCGTCGAACTCGCCGTCGCCTTCGTCGAGCTGGGGCGGTTCGCGGTGCCCGGGCCGTTGGTGGAGACGGTGGCGGCCGCGGTGCTGCTCGGTGAGCGGCCCGACCTGGCGAAGCGGTTCCTGCCGGAGATCGTGTCGGGCGGGGCGATGGCGACGGTGACGATGTCCTTCGCCGGGCACGGGTACGGACCCGCGCTGGACGGGGACGCTGCGCAGGTGCGGCTGGCCGCCACACCGGAGGGACTGCGGTTGTCGCCCGGTGCCGGTGCGGTGCGCCGGTCGCTGGATCCGGCGCGCCGGCTCACACCGCTGCCGCCCGTCGGTGAGCTGGTCGGTGCGGAGCCGCCGTGGGGGGAGGCGCTGCTCCGGGCGCGGCTGGCGACGGCGGCGCAGGCGCTGGGGGTGGGGATCGCGTTGCTCGACCGGACGGTGGAGTACGTGAAGCAGCGCACTCAGTTCGGCGTGCCCATCGGGTCGTTCCAGGCGGTCGGGCACCGGCTGGCCGATGTGAGGATCGCGCTGGAGTTCGCCCGGCCGCTGGTCTTCGGGGCGGCGGTGACGATGAGTCCGGCGGATGTCGCCGCGGCGAAGGTGAGTGCGTGCGAGGCGGGGTATGCGGCGGCGCGGGCGGCGTTGCAGTTGCACGGGGCGATCGGGTACACGGCGGAGTACGACCTGTCGCTCTGGCTGACCAAGGCGCGGGCCCTGCGGGGGGCTTGGGGGACGCCGGAGGAATGCCGGGGAGATGTGCTCAAAGGTCGTACTTGAACTGCGGGCCGGTGGGGGCTGGTCGCGCAGTTCCCCGCGCCCCCAAGGGGCGCTTCCCCTCGGGGCGATTCAGTGGTGATCCCCGCTTGCGATCTCCCGGTACTCCTCCTGCGTCGGTTTGGGGATGTGGGTGTCCGGGCCGAACATCCCTCTGGCCAGGCTCGCGCGCATCCGCTGCGCGAGCGTGACCTTGCGCCGTACCCCGTTCGCGTCCTCCAGCGGGCCCAGTTCGTACGGCGGGTTCTGTTCGTGCTGGGTGAGGGTGAACAGGTGGGCCTGGCTGAGGGGTTCGTGGACCTCGATGTACTCGCCGTGCGGAAGCATCTTGATGAGGCCGGTCTCCCTGCCGTGCAGCACCTTGTCGCGGTCGCGGCGCTGCAACCCGAGGCAGATCCGCTTGGTGACGACGAAGGCCAGGACGGGGGCGACGAAGACGGAGATCCGCACGAACCAGGTGATCGAGTTGATGGAGAGATGGAGGTGGGTGGCCACGACGTCGTTGCCGCCTCCGACCAGCAGGACGAAGTAGACGGTGAGCCAGGCGACGCCGAGGGCGGTGCGGACGGGGGCGTTGCGCGGCCGGTCGAGGATGTGGTGTTCGCGTCGGTCGCCGGTGATCCACGCCTCGATGAACGGGTAGACGCCGATGGCGAGGAGGAAGAGCGGGAAGAGCGAGAAGGGGATGAAGACGCCCAGCTCCAGGGTGTGGCCCCAGGCGTTGATCTCCCAGCCGGGCATGACCCGGATCAGGCCTTCGGAGAAGCCGAGGTACCAGTCGGGCTGGGCGCCGGTGGTCACCAGGTCCGGACGGTAGGGACCGAAGGCCCACACCGGGTTGATGGTGGCGATGCCGCCGATGACGGCGAGGACGCCGAAGACGAGGAAGAAGAAGCCGCCGGCCTTGGCCATGTAGACCGGCAGGAAGGGCATGCCGACCACGCTCTTCTGGTCGCGTCCGGGCGCCGGGTACTGGGTGTGCTTGTGGTAGAAGACCAGGATCAGATGGGCGACCACCAGTCCCAGCATGATCCCCGGCAGCAGCAGCACGTGGATCGGGAAGAACCGCGAGATGATGTCGTGCCCGGGGAACTCCCCGCCGAACAGGAACATCGAGATGTACGACCCGACGATCGGGATCGACAGGATCGCGCCGTCGGCGAACCGGACGCCGGTGCCGGAGAGCAGGTCGTCCGGGAGCGAGTAGCCGGTCAGACCGGTGAGGATGGCGAGGAACAGCAGGGTCCAGCCGAGCAGCCAGTTGACCTCGCGGGGCTTGCGGAAGGCGCCGGTGAAGAAGACCCGCATCATGTGGACGACCATCCCGGCCACGAAGACCAGCGCCGCCCAGTGGTGGATCTGCCGGATCAGCAGTCCGCCGCGCACGTCGAAGCTGATGTGCAGCGTCGACTCGTACGCCTTGGTCATGACGATGCCGTTCATCGGCCCGTAGCTGCCGTGGTAGACGACCTCGGCGCCGCTGGGCTCGAAGAAGAGCGTGAGGTAGACGCCCGTGAGGATCAGGATGAGGAAGCTGTAGAGGCAGATCTCACCCAGCATGAAGGACCAGTGGTCCGGGAACACCTTGCGCATGTTGGCCTTGGCCAGGGAGTACAGTCCGAGCCTGCCGTCGGCCCAGTCCGCGAGCTTCTCGCCCTTGCCGGGCGGCGCCGCTCGGTCCGCCGAACTCCCCACCCGTGCCTGTCCGTTCACCGTTCGTGCGCCGTCGTCCATACGTCGCCCGCCTCCCCGCCGGATCACCCCTCAGGGTGGCACGCCGGAGCGCTACAGCCAACGGGGCGTCGTGAACTCAGGCCACCGCGACGATGCCGGCCGCCCGCGCCGCCGCCAGCCACAGCGGGAACTCGCCGACGAGACGGTCGTACAGCTCGCCGTCCGGGACCTTCCGCGGGTCCGAACCGGCGTGGAAGAAGCCCGCGTTGTCCACCACCCGCTTCGCCGGCACGGCCAGCTCGTCGAGCTTGCGCAGGAAGTCGAACTGCTTGCTGTGCGGGTCGCCGAAGCCGACGAACTGCCAGAACAGCGGCAGCTTCGCCGCCTTGCACAGGTAGCGTTCCGCGGCGAGCTTGCTGATCGGGCCGCCGTCGGTCTGGAAGACGACGAGGGCGGGGTCGGTGGCGCCACTGTCGAGGTAGTGGTCGATGACGGCGTCCATGGCGAGGTGGTAGCTGGTCTTCCCCATGTGCCCGAGCCCGGCCGCGATCCTCTCGATCCGGCCCGTGTGCTCGGCCAGCGCGATGTCGGTGACCGCGTCGATGTCGGTGGAGAAGAAGACCACGGGCACCCGGCCGTCGTCGTCGAGGTGCGCGGAGAGGCCGAGGACCCGGTCGGCGAGCGCCTGCACGCTGCCGTCGGCGTAGTACGGCTTCATGGAGCCGGAGTAGTCGACGACCAGGTAGACGGCGGCACGCAGGCCGTCGAGTCCGTGCTTGGTGAGGGAGATCCCGGCGGAGCGGTAGGCACCGACGAGGGCGGGTGCGGTCTGCTCCACCTTGCTGAGACTGATCGCCGCCATGTCCCCGCCTCCCGCCGTTCACCGGTTCCCGCTTCCTCGCCCATGTCACCGAGCTGCCGTCAACCGTGCCTCGTCTGCTGCCACTTCTGAGAGCATATGCACTTCGGGACACACGACAGTCCATCGGGGGAAAGGCGCGCCTTGGGTTCCGCTGATCACACACGTACTACGGCGGGGCGCCGGCTGGCCTTGCTCATCGGCATCACGGAGACTCCCGATCTGTGGGAGGTCCCGGAACTCGCCGACCGATACGTCCCGCTCACGTGCGCAGCGCAGGACGTAGAACTGGTCGGCTCGACCCTGAAGCGGTCCGGGTACACGGTCACTACGCGTAGCGACGACGTCTCCCTCGCGCGGCTGAGAGGTACGCTCAACAACTTCTTCTCGTCGTGTCAGCCCGGCGACACCGCCTTCGTCTATCTGTCCTGCCATGGAGTGTCGGTCGACGGTCACGACTATCTACTCCCGTCCGACGCGCAGCCCAACGGTGTGCAGGGGTTGTTGACCGACACGCTGATCGAGGCCGATCCCCGTAACGTGCTGCGGGGGCTCAAACCCGCAGTCACAGCCGTGGTCTGCGTCGACGCCTGCCGAATCCAGGAAGAGGATCTCGGGCAGGAGAAGCGCGAGCGACGCTGGGCCTCTGACGACGTGGACGCCTTGTGGCTGTACGGCTGCGGCCCCGGACAGTACTCCTACGCCGATCCGTCCGGAGGCAGCCTCTTCGCGCGAGCCCTCGCGGAGGCCCTTCAGCCGAGCACCCCGCCGAACACCTTCGCGGACGTCGTCGAGTACACCCGCAAAGCGCTGCGTCGGCTGTCCGCGGACTTGCCGGTCGCGCCACAGATCCCCGCCCCTTTCGTCCCTTCGCGGCTGAAGGACCGCACCGGGGAAATCGTTCTGTGCGAGGGGTCCGAGGACACACTCCGCTGGACCACGGCGGTCGAGCACTCCGTGTTGTGGGAGTACACATCCGGTACCCCCGCCTCTCACAAACGTGTGAAAGACCAGTTGGGCAGGCTGATCCGGTACGTCGTCGACAGCTGCTCGGGCGCCGGTGCCCACCAGGACGACCCGTGGCACGACCAGGCCTATCCCGAACGCGTCCTGCAGCGCATGAGCGACCTCGTACGCGACGCCGGCCTACGGCCGGGCGACTACCTCTCGCCCGCCGAGACGGCCTGCCTGCTCTCCGGGCCCTTCGTGCACGAGGGCATCGTCGCCATGGCGCTCCAGGAACTGCGGACTCACCAGCCACGGTATCTGGGCGCTCCGGTGGAGGACGACGGCGATGAACAGGGCCGGGAAGTCCGCAGCGCCGCACAGGACGTGTGCCGTGCCCACTCCCAGGTGCAACGCACGGCCGACACGCTGCGGGCCCGTCGGCTCGACGAGGCGGCGAACGCCGCCGACCACTGGCTTCGGCACCGCTTCATCGCCGACTGGGACGCCCTGTGGGAGCGGGATGGACAACATCCCGGTGTGGACGCGATCATCGCGATGGCGGTCGACGCCGTTGTCGCGGCGGCCGAGGACGCAACCGCCGGACCTCGCACCGAGCAGGCGCGGTGCGAGGTGGACAACCAGGTGCGTCAGGTGCTCGGGCACTTCACGGTGAACCCCGGTGGGGCCGACAACGGCCCCCGGATCAACGTGCGCGGCAAGGGCGACCGATGGAACCTCGGTCAGCCGGTGCGCGGCAACACGTGGCGCGCACCGGCGCTGGCCCGTCTGCTGTGGAGCGCCGCCTTCCTCGCCGCCGATCCGCGCCGACTGTCCAGTGTGCTCGTGGACCATCTCGGTGCGCACGACCCGCTGCGTCCGCAGGATGTGGTGGCGGCTCTGTCGTTCGAGTTCGACTACACCTCGACCGATGGCCGTACCGCCGTCACGCACGGCCTCGACGTACGCTTCAGCTGCCCTCACCCCGCCCTCCACGCGGCCGTCGAGGAACTGGCTGGGCATGCCGACGCAACGGTCGCCTCGGTCCACCGCGAGCACAGTTCGACGGGTCTGCCGCCCCTGCTCAAAGGGCTGCCCGATCGCGTCACCGCCGAGAACCTGACCCCGCAGAACCAGCTCTACCGACAGCCGTTGGAGCGCTTCCGGCTCGCCGAGGACGAGATCCGGCCGCTGTTGATGGGGACCCAGTTGTACGGCGACCGCATGCTGGCCGTCCGAGAGCTGTACCAGAACGCCCTCGACGCGTGCCGCTACCGCTCCATGCGCCGCGAGTACGGGGCGATACAGGTCGACTGTGGCTCCCGCGCCGACTGGACCCCGCGGATCCGCTTCGTCCAGGGCTGGGACGCCGACGGGCGGCCCTACATCGAGTGCGAGGACAACGGCACCGGGATGACCCGTGCCAAGCTGACCTCGATGTTCGCGCGGGCCGGCAAACGGTACGAGCAGGATCCGGGTTTCATCCAGGAGCGGCGCAACTGGCGTCGTGCCGGGGTCCACGACATCGGGATGAACTCGCGATTCGGCATCGGGGTGTTCTCGTACTTCATGCTGGCCGACGAAGTCGTCGTGTGGACCCGTCCCGTCGACCGCCACGGTGTGCCCGGCTCGGGCCGACCGCTGCGCGCGGACATCCAGTCCGGCTCCGGCCTGCTGCGGGTCAGCGACACCGCCGATGCTCCCGAACTCGGCGGTACCCGGGTGCGGATGTATCTCGCGGCCCACGAGGAGAAGCAGCCGTCACTCGTCGAGGCCTTGCGGTCGATCCTCTGGGTCAGCGACTACGAGGTGACGGCGGAGGAGCGGGACCGGAAGGACACGGAGCGGGTCGTCAGGAGCGCGACCTGGGCTCCGGGGACGCTCACGGCCAACGGCCCGTGGGCCGGTGTGCCGGTCCGGGCGGGACAGGACGCCTGGCTGGTACAGGGCGACGGGCAGTTGCTGCTCGACGGCGTCGTGGTCAAGAACGCGCCCACCGTGCACGGCCGCGTGTTCAACCTGCGTGAGCGGCATGCGCCCGAACCGAGCGTCGACCGCAACCGCATGCTCTCCTACGACGAGGAACTGGTCATGCGGGAGCTGCTGGCCGGCGTTCCGGAGGGCGCGGCGCAGTGGCCGGAGATTCCGCTGACCTGGCTGTGGGAGCTCTCCCAGCAGGCACCGCGGCTCGCGGTCGCTGTGCTGGCGGCACTGTCAGACGGTACGACGGCCGTGCTGGAGAGCAGTCCGGGGGACCTCGCTCTCGTGCTGGAGCGGCTGCCCCTGGCCGAAGTGGGATGTCTTCCCTTCGACCGGGAGATGTTGCAGGAAGGCCTGCCTCAATCACCGCACTGGGCACACGAGGACGAGGCCTGGCTGGTACGCGACTGGCAGGCGACCCGGCTCTGTCTCATCGAGTCGGCGTCGGATGAGTTCCGCCCCGCCGGATATCCGGCTCCCTCTCCCCTGGACGCGCTGCTGTTCCTGGACAGACCCACCGTCGGATGGCACTCCGCCCTGCGCGCCGCCGCGATGAACCAGATCACCCTTCGTGAGTCGGTTCGGGCTCTGCGCAGATACGCCGTGATGGGCATACATGTACCCGCCGTCGGCAATCTCGCCCTGCTCGACGAGCTACGACCCGACCAGACCGATGTGCTCCTCCGTTCCCTCTACCAAGGTGACTGGCAAGGGCTCGGCAGAAGGAGTCTCGCACGGCATGCGCCTATGGTGCTGCTCTCCGCCCGCCACGGCCTCACCTACGAAATGCTGTCGGAGCGGCTGCATCGACTGCGGGAGCTCGAGCCCGATCTGCCGGAACCCCCGCAACTCACCGCCGAGTTCGCGGCGGAGCGTGCCTCGCGTGAGGCGTTCTCCCTGGTAAGCGGCTCCATGTCCGTGACGTCCGCATGGGACATCGTGATGAACGGGGCCCGCCCCGGCGCAGTGGCTCCCGTCACCCTGTTGAACCAGGCTGACGGGGCTTTCCCGATCGACGAACTGATCGCCCTGGTCAGGCACCTGGCTCCGCTCGGATTCTCGTTCCTGTCCGAGCCCACCGACGCGACACTGGAACACGGGTCCCTCAAGGATTCCGAACGGCAGCTCCTGTCCCAGGACCGCCGAGCGGAACCGCTGCGCGGCGACATTTCCATGAGTCAGCTCTTCAGAATCTCGAACAAGCTGCGGAAGCCCCTGGGCGAGATCGCCCAGCGCATCAACGACATCAGTGCCGCCACATGCGTGCGAGCACCCGAAGTACCCGCCGAGACCGCCGGCTTCGTGGTACCCAGGTGGGTCGTCGACGCCTTGCTCTTCGGCTCTCGCGCGCTGCACGGGCCCTGGTCGCTGGTCGCGGCGGCCATGCCCCGGACGGCGCGGCATAGGGAGATCCCGGCCGACTTCCGCGAGGTACTGCCCGTTCTCCGCGCTTGCGGACTGCTCCGGACAGATGTCGCCTGGGACGACGAAGCAGTCGTGGCGGAGGTGGAGTCCGGGAGCCCTCTCGTGACGCGCTACGGATCCGCGGCTTCCGGGTTCGATGACGACGGCATCACCGTCGTCATGGCATTGAAGCGCTACCGCGCCCTCGGCGAGGAGCTGGACGAGTTGGCCGCTGTCCCGAGACATCTCCCGCTGAAGAGCATCCCCCAGATCACCTCTCCGGAAGTCCGGAGCCTTCGATTCGTTGCGGGCGACGATGACCTCCTCACCAAGCGGTCCCCCGGCGGGAGCCGCTACTTCACCGACCGCCTACTGCTCCGGCCCCTACTCGCCCGCTGCCGCGTCAACGACACCCCCCTGGGCCCCACCCTCCGCCACATCGCCCGCTTCACCGTCGTCGGCGGCCCCACCGCCCCCGGCGACTTCACCGGCCCCGACGCCGAGAAGCTGGAGACCTTCGTCCCCGACCGCTTCGACACGATCGCCTTCGGTAAGGGCCTCCTCGGCCCGGGCACTCTGGGCCCCCTCGAACTCGTCCTGGTGGCAGGCCGTTTCGGCTGGACGCTCGGCGCCACCTACGAGCGCTACTCGCCCTTCCGCTGTCTCGGACTCGACGTGACGGTGGACGAACCCTCCCCCGACGAGGCCGAACTCGCCCCCGACTGGCGGGATGTCATCCTTCTCACCAGCCAACTCACCGGACGGGCACCCGCCGTGAGCGGCCATGTCACCCCCGCGCACATCGTCCTGTGCGCCGAGGAGACCGACCTCACCGAGGCCCAGGTACGCGACCGACTGGAGCGCTACGGTCGCCTCTTCGGGCTCCGGATACCAGAAGACCCCGTCAGAAAGGCCCCCACCAGGTGACCACGATCCCCTACGACGACACTGCACAGCATCCGGGCCCGCTCGCCTTCCAGTGGACGTACAGCGAGGCCGGCGGCGAGCCGTCCTACACGGCCAGCGGAACCTGCCCCGTCTGCCACTGCCCGATGACGCGGACCTTCGGCTACGGGCAGGCCCTGCTGACCAAGGGCGGTTTCCGCGGACGCCGTACGGAAGCGGGGGCCGAGTCGTACCACACGCTCTGCCAGTGCCGGACCCTGCACCACGGCCGGCCCGCCGACGAACGGTTCGGGTGCGGAGCCATGCTCGTCCTCGCCCCGCCGGGGCCCAGCACGAACGGTCCGACGCCATGACCTTCACCCCTGACCAGCTTCGCGACGCCGACCGCCGGGTGCGCGAGCTGTCCTCTCCCGCACGGCAGTTGCAGGCCGCACTGCACCAGGCCGAGGGCTACCGCAACTTCCTCGCCTCGCTGACCGGTCTGCTCACGGCGGTCTTCGTGCTGAAAGGGCAGGAAGACCTCAGCAAGCTTGCGCACACCCCGCGCTGGATCGTGATCGGCCTGCTGATCACAGGGTTCGTGGCGCTGATCGTGGCCTCGTCGTTGGGTGTGCTCGCCGTGCACGGGCGGCCCGGGGAGGAGATCATGCTGGAGGCGGGCAGACTCCTCCAGTACGAGAAGGACCGCACCCGCACGGTGTGGCTGCTCGTGGAGTGGACACGCTGGCTCGCCCTCCTCGGTGTCCTCGCCATCGCCGCGGCGGTCATCCTCACCTGGGTGGTCCCGGTCCACTCCGCCCACAGGTGACGAACATGCGGCGGCGCCTGCCCGGTCGTCCGGTCGGGGACTGTGGGGCAGGCGCCGTCTACGGGGGGTCTGGGGGGTGTCCCCCAGACGGCCCGCCCGTACGCCTTTGTACGGGACGTTCTCAGAGGGTGCGTCAGACCGTCAGCGAGCGGTCCGTCGGGCGGATCGGGGCCGGGAGGTCGCTCGCTCCGGTGAGGAAGCGGTCGACGCCCTTGGCGGCCGAGCGGCCCTCGGCGATCGCCCAGACGATCAGGGACTGGCCGCGGCCCGCGTCACCGGCGACGAAGACACCGGGGACGCTGGTCTGGAAGTCCGCGTCGCGGGCGATGTTGCCGCGCTCGTCGAGGTCGACGCCGAACTGCTCGACCAGGCCGTTGACCCGGTCGGTGCCGGTGAAGCCCATGGCGAGGGTGACCAGCTGGGCCGGGATCTTCCGCTCGGTGCCCGGCTTCGGGGTCAGCTTGCCGTCGACGAACTCCACCTCGGTGAGGTGCAGCCACTGGACGTTGCCGTCCTCGTCGCCCTCGAAGTGGGTGGTGGAGACGGAGTAGACCCGCTCGCCGCCCTCCTCGTGCGCCGAGGTGACCTTGTAGAGCATCGGGAAGGTCGGCCACGGCTGATGCGGCGCGCGGTCCTCGCCCGGCCGGGGCATGATCTCCAGCTGGGTGACGGAGGCCGCGCCCTGGCGGTGGGCGGTGCCCACGCAGTCCGCGCCGGTGTCGCCGCCGCCGATCACGACCACGTGCTTGCCCTCGGCCGAGATCGGGGAGGTGACGTAGTCGCCCTCCTGGACCTTGTTGGACAGCGGCAGGTACTCCATCGCCTGGTAGACGCCCTTGAGCTCACGGCCGGGGACCGGGAGGTCACGGGCCGTGGTGGCGCCGGCGGCGATGACGACCGCGTCGTACCGCTTCTTCAGGTCGGTCGCCTTGAGGTCGACGCCGATCTCGATGCCGGTACGGAAGCGGGTGCCCTCCGCGCGCATCTGCTCGATACGGCGGTTGATGTGCCGCTTCTCCATCTTGAACTCGGGGATGCCGTAGCGGAGCAGGCCACCGATGCGGTCGGCGCGCTCGTAGACGGCGACCGTGTGGCCGGCCCGGGTCAGCTGCTGGGCGGCGGCCAGGCCCGCGGGGCCGGAGCCGATGACGGCGACGGTCTTGCCCGACAGGCGCTCGGGAGCCTGCGGGGCGACGGTGCCCGCGTCCCACGCCTTGTCGATGATGGAGACCTCGACGTTCTTGATGGTGACGGGCGGCTGGTTGATGCCGAGCACGCACGCCGACTCGCACGGGGCCGGGCACAGGCGGCCGGTGAACTCCGGGAAGTTGTTCGTGGCGTGCAGACGCTCGGACGCCGCCGTCCAGTCCTCGCGGTAGGCGTAGTCGTTCCACTCGGGGATCAGGTTCCCGAGCGGACAGCCGTTGTGGCAGAACGGGATGCCGCAGTCCATGCACCGGCTGGCCTGCTTGCTGATGATCGGCAGCAGGGAGCCGGGGACGTAGACCTCGTTCCAGTCCCTGACACGATCGGCGACGGGACGGGTCTCGGCGACCTCACGGCCGTGGTTCAGGAAGCCCTTCGGGTCAGCCATTGATCGCCGCCTCCATCATCTTCTCGTGGGTCTCGGTCTCGGAGAGACCCGCTCGCTCGGCGGCGTCCTTGGCGGCGAGCACTGCCTTGAAAGTACCGGGAATGATCTTGCTGAACCGCTGCACGGCCACGTCCCAGTCGGCGAGCAGCTTCTCGGCGACCGTGGAGCCGGTCTCCTCGGCGTGCCGGCGCACCACGTCGTGCAGCCACTGCTTGTCGGTGTCGTCGAGGGCCTCGACGGCGTCCACGTTGCCGACGTTGACGTTGTCGACGTCGAGGTCGATGACGTAGGCGATGCCGCCGGACATGCCGGCCGCGAAGTTGCGGCCCGTCTCGCCGAGGACCACCGCGTGACCGCCGGTCATGTACTCGCAGCCGTGGTCGCCCACGCCCTCCGAGACGACCGTCGCGCCGGAGTTGCGGACGCAGAACCGCTCGCCGGTACGACCGCGCAGGAACAGCTCGCCGCCGGTCGCGCCGTACGCGATGGTGTTGCCCGCGATGGTGGAGTACTCGGCGAGGTGGTCGGCGTTGCGGTCGGGACGCACGATCACCCGGCCGCCGGAGAGGCCCTTGCCGACGTAGTCGTTGGCGTCGCCCTCCAGGCGGAGCGTGACCCCGCGCGGCAGGAAGGCGCCGAAGGACTGGCCGGCCGAGCCGGTGAAGGTGATGTCGATGGTGTCGTCGGGCAGGCCCGCCCCGCCGAACTTCTTCGTCACCTCGTGGCCGAGCATGGTGCCGACCGTGCGGTTGATGTTGCGCACCTTCACCTGGGCGCGCACCGGGTGGGCGTCGGTGGCGCTGGAGGCGGCCAGGGCGTCCGCGGCGAGCTTGATCAGCTCGTTGTCCAGGGCCTTCTCCAGGCCGTGGTCCTGGGCGACCGTCCGGTGCAGGGCGGCGCCCTCGGGCAGCTCGGGCACGTGGAAGAGCGGGGCCAGGTCCAGGCCCTGCGCCTTCCAGTGGTTCACGGCACGGGTGACGTCGAGCGCCTCGGCGTGGCCGACGGCCTCCTCGATGGAGCGGAAGCCCAGCTCGGCGAGGATCTCGCGGACCTCCTCGGCGATGAACCGGAAGAAGTTCACCACGTACTCGGCCTTGCCGTTGAAGCGGTCGCGCAGCACCGGGTTCTGGGTGGCGACGCCGACCGGGCAGGTGTCGAGGTGGCAGACGCGCATCATGATGCAGCCGGAGACGACGAGCGGCGCGGTCGCGAAACCGAACTCCTCGGCGCCGAGCAGCGCGGCGATCACCACGTCACGGCCGGTCTTCAGCTGGCCGTCGGTCTGCACGACGATGCGGTCGCGCAGGCCGTTCAGCAGCAGGGTCTGCTGGGTCTCGGCGAGACCCAGCTCCCAGGGGCCGCCCGCGTGCTTCAGCGAGGTCAGCGGGGAGGCACCGGTGCCGCCGTCGTGGCCGGAGATCAGGACCACGTCCGCGTGCGCCTTGGAGACACCCGCGGCGACCGTGCCGACGCCGACCTCGGAGACCAGCTTGACGTGGATCCGGGCCTTCGGGTTGGCGTTCTTGAGGTCGTGGATCAGCTGCGCGAGGTCTTCGATGGAGTAGATGTCGTGGTGCGGCGGCGGGGAGATCAGGCCGACGCCGGGGGTGCTGTGCCGGGTCTTGGCGACCCAGGGGTACACCTTGTGGCCGGGCAGCTGGCCGCCCTCGCCGGGCTTGGCGCCCTGGGCCATCTTGATCTGGATGTCGTCCGCGTTGACCAGGTACTCGGAGGTCACGCCGAAGCGGCCGGAGGCGACCTGCTTGATCGCGCTGCGCCGCGCCGGGTCGTAGAGGCGGTCCGGGTCCTCGCCGCCCTCACCGGTGTTGGACTTGCCGCCCAGCTGGTTCATGGCGATGGCGAGGGTCTCGTGGGCCTCGCGCGAGATGGAGCCGTACGACATGGCGCCGGTGGAGAAGCGCTTGACGATCTCGGAGACCGGCTCGACCTCGTCGACGGAGATCGACGGACGGTCGCTCTTGAAGCCGAAGAGGCCGCGGAGCGTCATGAGGCGCTCGGACTGCTCGTTCACGCGGTCCGTGTACTTCTTGAAGATGTCGTAGCGGCCGGAGCGCGTGGAGTGCTGGAGGCGGAAGACCGTCTCCGGGTCGAACAGGTGCGGCTCGCCCTCGCGGCGCCACTGGTACTCGCCCCCTATGTCCAGGGCGCGGTGGGCCGGCGCGATGCCGGAGGCCGGGTAGGCCTTGGCGTGCCGGGCGGCGACCTCCTGGGCGATGACGTCGATGCCGACGCCGCCGATCTTGGAGGCGGTGCCGTTGAAGTACTTCTCCACGAAGCCCTCTTCGAGACCGACGGCCTCGAAGACCTGGGCGCCGCGGTAGGAGGCGACCGTCGAGATGCCCATCTTGGACATGACCTTCAGGACGCCCTTGCCGAGGGCGTAGATCAGGTTGCGGATGGCCGCCTCGGCCTCGATGCCCGGCAGGAAGGTGCCCGCGCGGACCAGGTCCTCGACGGACTCCATGGCCAGGTACGGGTTGACCGCGGCGGCGCCGAACCCGATCAGCAGGGCGACGTGGTGGACCTCGCGGACGTCACCGGCCTCGACGAGCAGGCCCACGTGAGTGCGCTGCTTGGTGCGGATGAGGTGGTGGTGGACCGCCGCGGTGAGCAGCAGCGAGGGGATCGGCGCGTGCTCGGCGTCCGAGTGGCGGTCCGACAGGACGATGAGCCGGGCGCCGTTCTCGATGGCGGCGTCGGCCTCGGCGCAGATCTCCTCGATGCGCGCGGCGAGGGCGTCGCCGCCGCCGGAGACCCGGTACAGACCGGACAGGGTCGCGGCCTTGAAGCCGGGCATGTCGCCGTCGGCGTTGATGTGGATGAGCTTGGCCAGCTCGTCGTTGTCGATCACCGGGAAGGGCAGCACGACGCTGCGGCAGGACGCGGCGGTCGGGTCGAGCAGGTTGCCCGCCGGACCCAGCGACGAGCGCAGGGAGGTGACCAGCTCCTCGCGGATGGCGTCCAGCGGCGGGTTGGTGACCTGTGCGAACAGCTGGGTGAAGTAGTCGAAGAGCAGCCGCGGGCGGGCGGACAGCGCGGCGATCGGCGAGTCGGTGCCCATGGAGCCGATCGGCTCGGCGCCGGCCTTGGCCATCGGCGCCAGGATGACGCGCAGCTCCTCCTCGGTGTAGCCGAAGGTCTGCTGGCGACGGGTGACCGAGGCGTGGGTGTGCACGATGTGCTCGCGCTCGGGCAGGTCGCTCAGCTCGATCTCGCCGGCCTCCAGCCACTCCGCGTACGGCTGTGCGGCGGCGAGGGTCGCCTTGATCTCGTCGTCCTCGATGATGCGGTGCTCGGCGGTGTCGACGAGGAACATCCTGCCGGGCTGCAGCCGGCCCTTGCGGACGACCTTGGCGGGGTCGATGTCGAGGACGCCGACCTCGGAGCCGAGGACGACCAGGCCCTCGTCGGTGACCCAGTAGCGGCCGGGACGCAGGCCGTTGCGGTCGAGCACGGCGCCGACCTGGGTGCCGTCGGTGAAGGTGACGCAGGCGGGGCCGTCCCAGGGCTCCATCATCGTGGAGTGGAAGCCGTAGAAGGCGCGCCGGGCCGGGTCCATGGAGTCGTGGTTCTCCCACGCCTCCGGGATCATCATCAGCACGGAGTGCGGCAGCGAACGCCCGCCCAGGTGCAGGAGTTCGAGCACCTCGTCGAAGGACGCCGAGTCGGAGGCGTCGGGCGTGCAGATCGGGAAGACCCGGTCGAGCTTCTCCTGCGGGCCGAACAGGTCGGAGACCAGCTGGGACTCGCGGGCGACCATCCAGTTGCGGTTGCCCTTGACGGTGTTGATCTCACCGTTGTGGGCGACGAACCGGTACGGGTGGGCGAGCGGCCACGACGGGAAGGTGTTCGTGGAGAACCGGGAGTGCACGAGCGCGATCGCGGACGCGAAACGGCGGTCGGACAGGTCCGGGAAGAAGGGCTCCAGCTGGCCGGTGGTCAGCATGCCCTTGTAGACGATGGTCCGCGCGGACAGCGACGGGAAGTAGATGCCCACCTCGCGTTCGGCGCGCTTGCGCAGCACGAACGCCTTGCGGTCCAGCGCGATGCCCTCGCTGGCGTGGTCGGTGACGAAGACCTGCCGGAAGACCGGCATGGTGGAGCGGGCGGTGGCGCCGAGCAGCTCCGGGGCGACCGGGACCTCGCGCCAGCCGAGGACGGTGAGGCCCTCCTCGGCCGCGATCGTCTCGATCCGCGAGACGGCGTCCTGGGCGCCGTCCTCGGGGAGGAAGGCGATACCGACGGCGTAGGAACCGGCCGCGGGCAGCTCGAATCCGGCCACCTCGCGGAAGAAGGTGTCCGGCACCTGGGAGAGCAGGCCCGCGCCGTCGCCGGAGTCCGGCTCGGAGCCGGTGGCGCCGCGGTGCTCCAGGTTGCGCAGCACCGTGAGCGCCTGCTCGACCAGCGCATGGCTCGCCTCTCCGGTGAGGGTGGCCACGAAGCCGACGCCGCAGGCGTCGTGCTCATTGCGGGGGTCGTACATACCCTGCGCAGCAGGGCGAGCATCCATGAAGGACCAGTTCTGGCCATTCGCGGAGTGCTGGGACGGCTGGCGCGGCGTACGCATCGGCTCTCCCGTCGTCGTCAGTGGCATATAGCAGGTGCCGAGGGACGACGCTGGCCCTCTGCGTTTTTGTTGCGAAATTTCACGCAGGTTACATGATGGAGCGGTTCTCGGGAACCGGATACTCCGTTCCAACATGCGGACGCCGCAGGGGTTCGCAGCGGGGTACCGCACTGGGCGGTGAAGGCGAGGGGGACCGATCGGGACAGATCCGTGTCCATCGGTCCGAGGGGGTGGGGTTGAGCGTCGTGTCACCCCAGGGGTGCACGACAGGCGTCATTGCCTGCGGCGCTTACGGCTCATGCCCAGTGGTTAAGCATTCGAAACCAGCGAGTAACGGCTACTTATGCGGCCCAACGCATAAGTAGCGGTCCACCTATCCTACGGCCGTTCCGAACAGCGTGCCCAGGGCGTACGTCACACCGGCCGCGGCACCACCCAGCGCGAGCTGCCGAAGTCCGCTGAACCACCAGCTCCGCGCGGTCACCCTGGCCACCACGGCACCGCAGCCGAACAGCCCGGCGAGGGCCAGCAGCAGGGCGGGCCACAGCGCGGTGGCGCCGAGCAGGAACGGCAGGACCGGCAGCAGGGCGCCGAGCGCGAACGAGCCGAAGGACGACACCGCGGCGACCAGCGGCGAGGGCAGATCGCCGGGGTCGATGCCCAGTTCCTCGCGGGCGTGTATCTCCAGCGCCTGCTCGGGGTCGGCGGACAGCTGCCGGGCGACCTCGCGCGCGAGCGCGGGCTCGACGCCCCTCGCCTCGTACAGCGCGGCCAGCTCGGCCTCCTCGTCCTGCGGATGCCGGCGCAGCTCCCGGCGCTCGACGTCCAGCTCCGCCTCGACCAGCTCACGCTGCGAGGCGACGGAGGTGTACTCGCCGGCCGCCATGGAGAAGGCGCCGGCGGCGAGACCCGCGAGACCGGTGATGACGATGGTCTGATGACCGACGGCACCACCGGCCACACCGGTCATGAGGGCGAGGTTGGAGACCAGCCCGTCCATCGCACCGAAGACGGCGGGTCGCAGCCAGCCCCCGTTGACGTCCCGGTGGGTGTGGTTGTCGCGGTGGGCTTCGTGGAGCGTCGCCTCGGTGTCGATGATGGCCATGTGGGGTCCCCCAGGAGTCGCGTAAGGAGCCTCGAATAAGCTGAGGCAAAGCTAAGTTTGGACAAGTTCTACCTTTTGACAACGGCAACACTACGTCGCCGCATTCCCCGCCGCCAGCAAGGAAAGGCTCGGCTAACCTGCGGCTTTACCCTCCTTTGCTCAGCCGTGCGACGGGCCGCGCAGATGTCGACCGGGTGATGTGAACGCCTCCGAGGCTGCGGTCAACCGCCGTTGGTGGGACACATCCGCAAACGGTTCCGCGCCCGCGCGGAGCCCCTCCCGGAGAGGCCCGCCCATGTCATCGATCGCCTGCGCCCCGTCGGTCCCCGCTCCCGACGGACCCGCACCCGCACCGCACGACCGGGCACGGGGCGCGCTGCTGGGTCTGGCCGTCGGGGACGCGCTCGGGGCACCGGCGGAGAACATGAAGCCCTCCGAGATCCGTGCCCGCTGGGGCCGCGTCACGGGATACGTCACCGACCACCCCGCGGGCACGGACGACACCGAGTACGCGATCTTCTCCGGTCTGCTCCTCGCCCGCCACGGCTCGGCGCTCACCCCCGCCCATGTCGAGGCGGCCTGGCACGAGTGGATCGCCAGCCGCGCCGAGGGCCCCTTCAAGGGCGCGGGCTTCAGCGAACGCGGCACGCTGGAGAACCTCCGCCGCGGCCTCGCCGCGCCGATCTCCGCCCAGCACCGGCACGCCTGGAGCGACGGGCTGGCCATGCGGGCGGCGCCCTTCGGGGTCTTCGCGGCCGGCCGGCCCGCGGAAGCGGCCCGTCTGGTCGCCGTCGACGGCTCCGTGAGCCACGAGGGCGAGGGCATCTACGGCGGCCAGGCGGTGGCGGCGGGCGTGGCGGCGGCGATGGCGGGGGCCCCTCCCACGGCGGTGGTCGCGGCCGCGCTCGCGGTGATCCCGGACGACTCCTGGACGGCGCGTTCGCTGCGCCGGGGGGTGTCGGTGGCCCACCGCGGGGAGCGGGCGGTCCGCTCGGCGGTGGTGATCGGCGGCTACCCGTGGACCGACCTGGCCCCGGAGGCGGTGGCCCTGGCCTTCGGCGCGTACGCGTCGGCGGACGGCGACTTCAGGGAGTCGGTACTGACGGCCGTCAACATGGGCCGGGACGCGGACACGACGGCGGCCGTGGCGGGTGCGCTGGCCGGAGCGACGCGGGGCGAGGGGGCGATCCCGGCGGAGTGGGCCGCCGCGATCGGTCCGGCCCGGGGGAGCTGTCTGCCCTCGATGGCGGGACAGCACGTCCTGGAGGTGGCGGAACTGCTGACGGCGTCAGCGGCTCGGCGAACGCCCACCCACCACGACGCAGCGGGCCCCCGAACGCGATCACCGCACGGCAGGACGCCCGTGGAGACACAGCCTCCCCACACCCCGGCCACCCCTCAGACACAGCCTCCCCACACCCCGGCCACCCCTCAGGCACAGCCGCTCCCCGACCGAGCCGTCCCGAAGACCCAACCACCCCACACCCCGGCCACCCCCCTCACCGAGGCGGTCCTCACCGAGACGGTCCTCACCGAGGCGGTCCTCACCGAGACGGTCCTCAGCGAGGCGGTCCTCACCGAGGCGGTCCTCAGCGAGGTCCGGCCGTGAACCGGCGCCGCATCGAGGGGCTCTTCCTCGGGCTCGCCGCGGGTGACGCCGCCGGCTGGCCCGCCGCCCGGCACCGCGCCGCCCGGATGCCGGAGTGGACCCGCCGCCTCACCCGCGAACTGGACACCTTCGCCGAGCACAACGCGACCACCACCCTCCCCGTCCCCATCGCCCTGAACCAGCCCCCCGAGCCGCTGCGCCTCGGCCCCTCCGACGACGCCGAGTGGGCGGCCTTCGCCGCGGAAGCCGTGCTGCGCGCCGGCGACGACACCGCCCTGGCCGACCTCAGCCGTGAGCTCCGCACCCGCGCCGCCATCGACCTCACCTGGACCGCCGTGGCCTCCGAGGTCGCCGCCGCGGCGGAGCGCGCCCCCGAGATCGAGTCCGCCGTGCTCCCCCTGCGCGCCCGCATCTCGGTGCGCGCCGGCCTCGGCAACCTCGCCACCGGCCTGCGCCCGCCTGCCAGCGGCCACGACAACCCGCACTACTTCGACGACGCCGCCTGCGTCCGCGCCTGCGCGCTCGCCGTCGCCCATCCCGGCGACCCCGAGCACGCCGCCGACCTCGCCGAGTTCGACGCCCGCTACACGCAGGACGGCGACGGGGTGCACGGCGCCCGCGCCATGGCCGCCGCCCTGGCCCTCGCCCTCGCCGGCGCCGAGGTGGAGACCTGCGTGGCCGCGGCCCTCGCCGAACTCCCCGAGCCCACCGAGATCGGCCGCAACGCCCGTCACGCCCTCACCCTCGCGGGCGCCAGCGACACCGCGTTCGCCCTGATCCCCCTCCTCGAACACGAAATCGTCGACCACGTCTACAGCTACGGCATCGCCGCCGCCGAGACCGTCCCCGTCGCCCTCGCCCTCGCCACCGCCGCACGCGGCCGGATCGCCGAGGCCGTACCCGCCGCCGCCTGCCTGTCGCGGGTCGCCGACTCGGCCCCCGCCCTGGCCGGCGCGCTCACCGGCGCCCTCGGCGGCGCGGAGTCGATCCCGCCGTCCTGGCGGGACGCCTGCCGCACCCTCTCCGGCTGCGCCCTCCCCCGCCTCACCGGCACCGACCTCGTGGAACTCGCCGAACTCCTGGAAGCCGCACAACCGGCCCGTCCAGGTGGATGATTCGGTGCATGACGCCCATAGGAGATGAAAGCACCGGCACTTCCCTCGACGAACGGATCACCGGGGCCCTCGTCGGCGCCGCCGTCGGTGACGCCCTCGGCGGCCCGGTCGAGGGCTACTCCCCCGACCAGATCCTCGAACGCCACGGCGGGCGCGTGCACGGCATCGTCGGCCCCTGGCACGGCGAGGACTGGCGTACCGCCCGCCCCGTCGCGCCGTACCACAAGGGCGACGGGCACGTCACCGACGACACCTTGATGACCCATGCGCTGGTACGGGTGTACGACCGCGTCCGCGACCACCTCGACGCGTACGCGATCGCCGAGCACCTGGTCCCGGACCTGATGACCAACCCGCGCTGGATCCCCGAGCTGGAGGCGGAGACCCTCCCCCTCCACCGTGTCTTCCTCGCCGAGAAATGGCTGGCGGCGCGCCTGCACTACGGCCACGTCGACCCACGGGAGGCCGGCGTCGGCAACATCGTCAACTGCGGTGCGGCGATGTACATGGCCCCGGTCGGCCTGGTCAACGCGGCCGACCCGCGGGCCGCGTACCACGAGGCGCTGGACGTCGCGGGCGCCCACCAGTCGTCGTACGGCAGGGAGGCGGCGGGCGTCTTCGCGGCGGCGGTGGCGGCGGCGGCCTCGCCGGGGGCGACCCCGGACTCCGTCGTCGGCACGTGCCTGTCGCTGGCGAAGGACGGGACGCGCGAGGCCGTCGAACGGGTCTGTGAAACGGCCGCGCGGCACTCCGACTTCGAGTCGGCGCTCACCCCCCTGCGGGAGGCGGTCGCCCCCTACGACACGGTGGGCCCCGACTACCGGTCCCCGTCGCTCGGCGCCCGCCGCCCCTCCCGGCTGCACGCCATCGAGGAACTCCCCGTCGCGCTGGGCATGGTGCTGGTGGCGGACGGCGACTACCGGCGGGCCGTGCTCGGTTCCGTCAACTACGGCCGGGACTGCGACTCCATCGCGACGATGGCGGGCGCGGTCGCCGGGGCGCTGGGCTCGCCGGTGCCGCAGGAGTGGTCGAAACGGGTGGCGGAGGCGAGCCGTCTCGACCTCTGGGAGCCGCCGCGCGTCCTGGCCGGGGTGGCCCGGGAGGTCTTCACCCGTGACGTCGGACGCCGCCGCGCCCACGAGGAGTCCTTCGCCCGTCTCGGAGGCCCGAGTTGCTCCGACTGACCTGGGTCCAGCCGGAGGATCTGCTGGGCCACGAGCTGCGCCAGGCCCGGCAGGACGGACGGGAGCCGTCGGCCGTCGAGGCACGGTGGCGGGCGGCGGGGGGTGCGGAGGCGCCCGCGCGGGCCGGGGCGTCGCCGGACCGGGCGTCCCGCTACCTGCGCCAGCTGGCGGAAGACCTGCTCGACGAACTCGCGGACCTGCCCAGTCGGTTGAACGAGCCGACGGATCTGGCCGCGATCAAGGCGCTGTGTCCGCAGTGGCCGACCGCGCCACGGGGAGGGCGGTGCGGACCGTCGTGCGACTGCGGGTGCGATGTGGCTGATCGCGCCCACGCGGCGGAGCCGCACATGTCCCGGCCCCGCGCCCCTGACGGGGCGCTGCCCAGCCGCCCTCACCCAGCCGCGGGCAGTCGTGCCGCGGGAGCGATGGGGGTCCCCCCGCGCGAGCGAAGCCGAGCGTGGGGGAGGGCGGGCGCTGGGGGTACCCCCTCTGGGGGAGGCACCCGGCAAGCGCCGGTGAGCGTCCCCGCCCCCCAGCCCCCGCCCGCGCGCGCCTACCACGCCGCCTGGCTCGGCCGTGCCGTCGGGTGCCTGCTCGGCAAACCCGTCGAGAAGCTCCCCCTGCACGCCGTCCGTGACCTCGCCCGCGCCACCGGCAACTGGCCCCTGAACCGCTACTTCACCGCCCGGGGCGTCCCCGCCGAACTCCTCTCCGCCCACCCCTGGAACCGCCGCTCGGCCCCCACCTCCCTCGCCGAGAACATCGACGGCATGCCCGAGGACGACGACCTCAACTACCCCCTCCTCGACCTCCTCCTGCTCCAGCGCCACGGCAAGGACTTCACCACCACCGACGTGGCCGCCCTCTGGCTCGACGAACTCCCCGCCGGCCGCACCTTCACCGCCGAACGCGTCGCCTACCGCAACCTGCTCAGCGGCGTCGAACCCCCGGGCACCGCCCGCCACCGCAACCCCTTCCGCGAGTGGATCGGCGCCCTGATCCGCGCCGACGTGCACGGCTGGACCAACCCCGGCGACCCGGGCGCCGCCGCCGAACAGGCCCACCGCGACGCCACCCTCACCCACACGGCCAACGGCGTCTACGCGGCGATGTTCACGGCGGCCGTCATCGCGACCGCCGCCACCGGCACCCATGACGTCCACGCCTGTCTGCGCTCCGGCCGATCCGTCGTCCCGCCCCACTCGCGCCTCGCCCACGCCGTCGATCACGCGATCCGGCTCGCCGGGACGCACGCCGACTTCGACACCGTCGTCGACGCACTCCACGCCGTCCACTCCCCCACCCACCACTGGGTGCACGCCATCCCCAACACCGCTCTGCTCGCCGCCGCGCTCACCCACGCGGACGGCGACTTCAGCGGCTCCGTCACCCGTGCGGTGAGCGGCGGCTGGGACACCGACTCGAACGGCGCGACCGCCGGCTCCGTCGCCGGACTGCTCGCGGGCGACCCCGACGCCCTCCCGGACCGCTGGACCGCCCCGCTCAAGAACCGACTCGCCACCTCCGTCGCCGGCTTCGACGGCACCGGCTTCGACACCCTCGCCCACCTCACCCACCTGGAGGCGACCCGCCCATGACCCATATCGCCGTACTCGGCAGCACCAACATGGACCTCGTCGCGTACGCCGAGAAGGCCCCCCGGCTCGGCGAGACCGTGCCGGGACGGGAGTTCCGTACGATCCCCGGCGGCAAGGGCGCCAACCAGGCGATCGCCGCCGCCCGCGCCGGCGCCACCGTCTCGATGATCGGCGCGGTCGGCCACGACTCCTACGGCGTCCGGCTGCGCGAGACCCTCGAACACTCCGGTGTGGACACCGACTCGCTGCGCACGATCGAGTGCCCCTCCGGTACCGCGCACATCGTCGTGGACGACGAGGGCGGCAACGCGATCGTCGTGGTCCCCGGCGCGAACGGCACCGTCGACCATCTCGCCCCGGGCGACGAGGGCGTCATCGCCTCCGCGGACACCCTGCTCCTCCAGCTGGAGATCCCGCTCCCCGCGGTCGTCGCCGGTGCCCAGGCCGCCCGCAGGCACGGTGTCCGGACCGTCCTGACGCCGTCCCCGGCCCGCCCCCTGCCCCCCGAGCTCCTCGACAACATCGACCTGTTGGTGGCCAACGAACGGGAGGCGGCCGCCCTCACCGACCGGACCGACCCGCGTGACGCCGCCGCCGCCCTGCTCGGCCTGGTGCCCCAGGTCGTCGTCACGCTCGGCGCGGCCGGCAGCCTCTACCTCACCCGGGACGCCGCGCCCCTGGTGATTCCCGCGCCCCGGGTGACCGCCGTCGACTCGACGGGGGCCGGAGACACCTTCGTCGGGACGCTCGCGGTGGCCCTGGCCGAGGAGAAACCGGTCCGCGAGGCCCTGTCCTGGGCCGCCGCCGCGGCCGCGCTCGCCGTCCAGCGGGAGGGGGCGTCGACATCGATGCCGTACCGCCCGGAGATCGACGCCCAGTTCACGGCATGAGGACGACGACCCCGCCCCCGCCCCTCGGCGGACTGCGCGTGCTGGATCTCGCCACCCTCTTCGCCGGGCCCCTCGCCGCCACCCTGCTCGGCGACTTCGGCGCCGATGTCGTCAAGGTCGAGCACCCCACGAAGCCGGACCCCTCCCGGGGGCACGGCCCGGCCAAGGAGGGCGTCGGCCTGTGGTGGAAGGTGCTCGGCCGCAACAAGCGCGCCATCACCCTCGACCTGTCCAAGCCCGGGGGCCGCGCCACCCTGCTGAAGCTCGCCGCGACCGCCGACGTGGTCATCGAGAACTTCCGCCCCGGCACCCTGGAGAAGTGGGACCTGGGCTGGGAGGAACTGTCCGCGGCCAACCCGCGCCTGATCCTGACCCGGGTCACCGCCTTCGGCCAGTTCGGCCCCTACGCGAACCGCCCCGGCTTCGGCACCCTCGCCGAGGCGATGAGCGGGTTCGCGGCGATCACCGGCGAACCGGACGCGCCGCCCACGCTGCCGCCGTTCGGTCTGGCCGACTCCATCGCGGCGCTCGCGACGGCGTACGCGGTCCTGACCGCCCTCGCAGGCCGGGACCGCACCGGCGAGGGCCAGGTCGTCGACATGGCGATCATCGAGCCGATCCTGACCGTCCTCGGCGCCCAGCCCACCTGGTACGACCAGCTCGGCTACGTCCAGGAGCGCACCGGCAACCGCTCCGCCAACAACGCCCCGCGCAACACCTACCGCACGGCGGACGGGGACTGGGTCGCCGTCTCCACCTCGGCCCAGTCGATCGCGGAACGCGTACTACGGCTGGTCGGGCGCCCGGAGCTGATCGACGAACCGTGGTTCGCGACGGGCGCCGAGCGGGCCGCGCACGCCGACGTCCTCGACGCGGCCGTCGGGGACTGGGTCGCCACCCGCTCCCGTGCCGAGGTGCTGGCCGAGTTCGAGAAGGCGGAGGCGGCGGTGGCGCCCGTCCAGGACGTCCGGGACGTCATGGAGGACCCGCAGTACCAGGCGCTGAACACGATCACCACCGTCGCCGACCCCGAACTGGGTCCGCTGCGCATGCAGAACGTCCTCTTCCGGCTCTCCGCGACACCCGGCGCGATCCGCTGGGCGGGCCGCCCGCACGGCGCCGACACGCACGCGGTCCTCACCGAGCTCGGGCTGACCGGGGCACAGTTGCGGGCCCTGCGCGAGGAGGGCGCCGTATGACCACGGCGGCGTTCCCCCTGACCTGGCTGTACGTCCCGGGTGACCGGCCGGGGGTGGTCACCAAGGCGCTGGCGTCGGGCGCCGACGTGGTGGTGATCGACCTGGAGGACGCGGTCGCCCCCGACCGCAAGGACTACGCCCGTGGCGCCACCGCCGACCTGCTCACCCACGGCCAGCCGGTCCCGGTGCACGTCCGGATCAACAGCCTGGACACCCCCTGGGCCGAGGCCGACCTGGCGGCCCTGCTCGGCCTCCCCGGCCTCGGCGGCCTGCGGCTGCCCAAGGTCACCGGTCCGGCCGACATCCTCCACGTCACCGCCCGGACCACCGTCCTCCCGCTCTACGCACTCCTCGAATCGGCCCTCGGCATCGAACACGCCTACGCCGTCGCCGCCGCCCATCCCGCCCTGCGGGGCATCTCCCTGGGCGAGGCGGACCTACGGGCCGACCTCGGCGTACGGGGCGACATCGGCCTGGACTGGTCGCGTTCGCGGATCGTGGTCGCCGCACGGGCGGCGGGCCTGGCCCCGCCGCCCCAGTCGGTGCACCCGGACACCCGCGACCTGGCCGGCCTGGCCGCCTCCTGCGCGCACGGCCGTGCCCTGGGCTTCCTGGGCCGGGCCGCCATCCACCCCCGCCAGCTCCCGGTCATCGAGCGGGCCTACCTCCCCACGGAGGCGGAACTGGAGCAGGCCGAAACGATCATCAAGGCGGCCACCACGGAACAGGGCGCCCAGGCCCTCCCGGACGGCAGCTTCATCGACGCGGCGGTCGTGGCGGCGGCCCGCAGAACCCTGTCCCTGGCGACCCACCGGTGACATGCGAAGTGGGCGCCCGAGCAGGTCCCGGGCGCCGTCTTCGTCGTCTGCCGAAGGTCAGCTCTTCTTGGTCGGCGCCGCTCCGGCCCCGTCCTTGACCTCGCCGGACCCGTCCTCGGCCGCGTCGTCCGACGCCGCGCCCGGCTCCGCTTCCGGCTCGCTCCCGGCGGCCGCCGCCTCGGGAGCCTTTCCGGCCTCGACGGCACCGTCGGCCGCGGCCGCTGTGTCGGTCTCGTCGTCGGGGGCGCCCGGCTCCACCACGTCCTCCCGGCCCGGCCGCTTCTTCGCGGAGAGCACCATGTACAGCACCGCGAGCAGGAACACGATCATCGCGGTCCAGTCGTTGAGCCGCAGACCGAGGATGTGGTGGGCGTCGTCGACGCGCATGTACTCGATCCAGCCGCGGCCCACGCAGTACGCGGCGACGTACAGGGCGAAGGCCCGGCCGTGTCCGAGCGTGAAGCGGCGGTCGGCCCACATCACGAGGAAGGCGACGCCGATGCACCACAGCGACTCGTACAGGAACGTGGGGTGGTAGTAGCCCGGGACCCGGCCCCCCTCGGAGGAGGTGATGTGCAGGGCCCACGGCAGATGCGTCTCGCGGCCGTACAGCTCCTGGTTGAACCAGTTGCCCCAGCGGCCGCAGGCCTGGGCGAGGGCGATGCCGGGGGCGATGGCGTCGGCGTAGGCCGGGAGCGGGATGCCCCGGCGCCGGCAGCCGATCCACGCGCCCACCGCGCCGAGGGCGATCGCGCCCCAGATGCCGAGGCCGCCCTGCCACACCTTGAAGGCGTCGACCCAGTCCCGGCCCGCGCTGAAGTACAGCTCGTAGTCCGTGATCACGTGGTACAGACGCCCGCCGACCAGGCCGAACGGTACGGCCCAGACCGCGATGTCGGCCACGGTGCCGGCCCGCCCGCCGCGGGCGATCCAGCGCTTGTTTCCGAGCCAGACGGCTACGAAGACACCGATGATGATGCAGAACGCGTAGCCGCGCAGCGGAATGGGACCGAGGTGGATCACTCCGCGCGAAGGGCTGGGAATGTAGGCAAGATATTCCATGGCAGGGTCGACGCTACCGTGCCGGACCGGGGCGACGGCAACCAGCCCGGATACGGCTCCATAACAGGGACGTGAGAATCGCTTACCCCGCCCTACCGCTTGTTCGCGTCCTCGACCAGCTGCTTCAGCTTGGCCGGGGTCATCGTCTGGTCCTGGTAGATGTTCTTGCCGTCGAGCAGGACGGTCGGCGTGCCGCTGAACCTGCCCGCCTGGAAGGCCTGGTTCGACTTCACGACCCAGGCGTTGTGCGTGCCGCCGTCGACACACGTGCGGAAGGCCGGCGTGTCGAGGCCCTTGACCTTGCCGGCCAGCCCGATCAGCTTGGCGCTGTCGGCGAAGGCGTCGTCGGTCTCCTCGGGCTGGTTCTCGTACAGCACGTCGTGGAAGTCGCGGAACTTCCCGGCGTCCTGGGCGCAGGCGGCCGCGTTGGCCGCCTGCCGGGAGCCGCTGCCGCCGAGGTTGCCGTCGATGAGGGTGGCCAGGTGGTACTCGATCCTGAGCTTGCCGGAGTCGACCAGCTCGTGGAGCGTGGGCCGGTACGCCGTCTCGAAGGCCCGGCAGGCCGGGCAGCGGAAGTCCTCCCAGACGGTGAGCGTCGCCTTGGCGCCGTCCTTGCCGACCGGGATCGCGAGGCTGTCCTTGCCCTGCGCGCCCGACGGCGCCACCACCGGCCCGGAGCTCTCGCTCTTCTTGTCCTTGCCCGCGTTCGCGGCGACGACGCCGATCACCGCGGCCAGGCCGAGGACGCAGACGACGCTCGCGCCCACGATCAGCGCGCGCCGTCGCCTGTCCGCGGCCTTCTGCTTCTCGCGCTCGACCGCCAGCCGCTCGCGGGCCATCCGCTTTCCGTCACGATTCTTCTCGCTCACACCCCCAGAACGAACCGGGGAGGCGCACCGCGCCTCCCCGGTCCCAGGTCCACCCGTTCGAGTGACCGAATGTTCTGTCGTGCCCGTGGCCCGACCGGCGACCGGGCCATCGCGCTACGCCTGGCCGCGCACACCCTTCGCGAGGTGTCCGGCGAGTTCCCGGACCGCCGTCACGCCGACCGCGTCGTCCGGCGCGTCCAGCATCCGCTTCACGAAGGCCGAACCGACGATCACCCCGTCGGCGAAGCGGGCGACCTCGGCGGCCTGGGCCGCGTCGGAGACGCCGAGACCGACGCAGACGGGCAGTGCGGTGCCGGTGGCGCGGGTGCGCTCCACGAGCTCCTCGGCCTGGGCGCCGACGGATTCACGCGTACCGGTGACACCCATCAGCGACGCCGCGTAGACGAAGCCGCTGCCCGCCGCGGTGATCGTGGCGAGCCGTTCGTCCTTGCTGCTGGGGGCCACGACGAAGACGGTCGCGAGGCCGTGCTTCTCGGCGTGCTCCCGCCACAGTGCCGACTCCTGGACCGGCAGGTCGGGCAGGATGCAGCCCGCGCCGCCCGCCTGGGCCAGCTCGGCGGTGAACCGCTCGACGCCGTAGCGGTCGATGGGGTTCCAGTACGTCATGACGAGGATCGGCTTGCCGGTGGCCTCGTGGGCCTCCTTGACCGTGCGCATGACGTCCGCGATCTTCACGCCGCCGCGCAGGGCGATGTCGTCGGCGGTCTGGATGACCGGGCCGTCCAGGACCGGGTCGCTGTGCGGCAGCCCGACCTCGACGACGTCGGCTCCGCCGTCCAGGACCGCCTTGATCGCGTCGATGCCGCCGTCCACGGTCGGGAACCCGGCCGGGAGGTAGGCGATGAGCGCGGCGCGGCCCTCGGCCCTGGCGCCGGCGAGGGCGTCCGACAGCAGCTGGATGTTCCCGCTCACTTGGCGTCCCCCTCGATCTCGGCGGTGGCGGTGGCGTCGGCGGCCACCTCGGCGTCGGTGTCGTACAGCCCGAAGTAGCGCGCGGCGGTGTCCATGTCCTTGTCGCCGCGCCCGGAGAGGTTGACGACGATCAGCCCGTCCGCGCCGAGCTCCCTGCCGACCTCCAGGGCGCCGGCGAGGGCGTGCGCGCTCTCGATGGCCGGGATGATGCCCTCGGTGCGGGACAGCAGGCGCAGGGCCTGCATGGCCGCGTCGTCGGTGACCGCGCGGTACTCGCCGCGGCCGGAGTCCTTGAGGTAGGAGTGCTCCGGGCCGATGCCGGGGTAGTCGAGACCGGCGGAGATCGAGTACGGCTCGGTGATCTGGCCCTCGTCGTCCTGGAGGACGTAGGACCGGGAGCCGTGCAGGATGCCGGGCTCGCCGGCGGTGAGGGTGGCCGCGTGCTCGCCGGTCTCGACGCCGTGCCCCGCGGGCTCGCAGCCGATGAGGCGGACGGTCTCGTCGGGGATGAAGGCGTGGAAGAGGCCGATGGCGTTGGAGCCGCCGCCGACGCAGGCGATCGCGGCGTCCGGGAGGCGGCCGGCGCGCTCCAGGAGCTGGCGGCGGGCCTCGACGCCGATGACCCGGTGGAAGTCGCGGACCATGGCCGGGAAGGGGTGGGGTCCCGCGACCGTGCCGAAGAGGTAGTGGGTGCGGTCGACGTTGGCCACCCAGTCGCGGAACGCCTCGTTGATGGCGTCCTTGAGGGTGCGGCTGCCGGACTTCACGGCGATGACCTCGGCGCCGAGCATGCGCATCCGGGCGACGTTCAGGGCCTGCCGCTGGGTGTCGATCTCGCCCATGTAGATGGTGCAGTCGAGGCCGAACAGGGCGCAGGCGGTGGCGGTGGCGACGCCGTGCTGGCCGGCGCCGGTCTCCGCGATCACCCGGGTCTTGCCCATGCGCTTGGTGAGCAGGGCCTGGCCGAGGACGTTGTTGATCTTGTGGGAACCGGTGTGGTTGAGGTCCTCGCGCTTGAGGAAGACGCGGGCGCCGCCGGCGTGCTCCGCGAAGCGGGGGACCTCGGTGAGGGAGCTGGGGCGGCCGGTGTAGTTGACCAGGAGGTCGTCGAGTTCCCGGGCGAACTCGGGGTCGTGCTTGGCCTTGTCGTACTCGACGGCGACCTCGTCCACGGCGGCGACGAGGGCCTCCGGGATGAACTTGCCGCCGAAGGCGCCGAAGTAGCCCTCGGGGGAGGGCACCTGACCTTCGGGGTCAGGGAAGAAGAAATCGCTGGGCATGCCAGAACCTCACGGTGAGTGCGTGTGAAAAGACACTGTTCGCCGTGGGGCGGGGGGTTGTTCGTTGACTGCGGGCCGTCAGTGGCTTGTCGCGCCCGCGCGGCGGTAGCCGCACATCAGATACAGCCCCGCGCCCCTAACGGGGCGCTGCCATCGGCGGCCGTTCACCTGGCCCGGTTCGTCGCCGATGACGTAGCGGACGCGGCGGCCGTGGACCCGGCGGGCCGGCGCACGGCAACCGCGTGGGCGGCAGCCGCGCGCCAGGCGGGCGTACCGGTCCACTGTCGTCGTCACCGTGGGAGTCATCGGGGTCAGCCTAGCGGGTGATCAGGAGCGGCCGTGCCGGAGTGCGGGGTGTTCGCCCGCCGCCACCAGGTCGGCCACCGCCGACTTCGGGTCGCGCCCCGTCACCAGGGACTCGCCGACCAGGACCGCGTCGGCGCCCGCGTTGGCGTACGCGATCAGGTCGTGCGGGCCGCGGACGCCGGACTCGGCGACCTTGACGAGGTTCTCGGGGATCTCGGGGGCGACGCGCTCGAAGGTGGCGCGGTCGACCTCCAGGGTCTTCAGATTGCGCGCGTTCACGCCGATGATCTTGGCACCCGCGTCCACCGCGCGCTCGACCTCGTCCTCGTCGTGGACCTCGACGAGCGGGGTGAGGCCGATGGACTCGGCGCGCTCGATCAGCGACTCCAGGGCGGGCTGTTCGAGGGCGGCGACGATCAGCAGCGCGAGGTCGGCGCCGTACGCCCGGGCCTCCCACAGCTGGTACGACGTGACGATGAAGTCCTTGCGCAGCACCGGGATGTCCACCCGGGCCCGGACCGCCTCCAGGTCGGCCAGCGAACCGCCGAAGCGGCGCTGCTCGGTCAGGACCGAGATGACGGCCGCGCCGCCCGCCTCGTAGTCGGCGGCGAGTCCGGCCGGGTCGGCGATCGCGGCCAGCGCGCCCTTCGACGGGCTGGAACGCTTGACCTCGCAGATGACCTTGACGCCCTCACCGCGCAGCGCGGCCACGCCGTCCTTGGCGGCGGGCGCCTTCGCCGCGCGCTCCTTGAGCTCGTCGAGGCTGACGCGCGCCTGCCGCTCCGCGAGGTCGGCACGGACTCCGTCGATGATCTCGTCGAGCACACTCACGCGAGCGGCCCCCTTCCGGACGGTTCTTCAAGGCGGTCAATCCCACAGGTAAAAAACCCATGGTCAGTCCGATGGTATCCGCAGGACGGCGCTGTCCTCGCATCGGTGCTTCAGCGCTCCCCCTACCTGGACTTTCCGTAGTTGATCAAGGATGCAGCCAGCCACCGAACGGCAGGTTCCGGACAACGGTGAAGGCCAGCACCAACGCGCCGAGGCTCCACATCTGCACCGGCCTCAGTTCGATCCGGGCGGGCCGGCCGCGTACCGCGCGCGCCACCCAGACGGTCCACACCACGGCGAAGGCCAGGTAGGCGGCGACCCCGGCCGCGTTGTCCTGGAGCGCGGCCAGGAAGTCGCCGTGGACGAACGCGTGCGCGCTGCGCAGGCCGCCGCAGCCGGGGCAGTACAGGCCCGTGAGCCGGTAGAGCGGGCAGACCGGGTAGTGGCCGGGCTGGTTGGGGTCGACGGTGCCGACGTAGGCGAAGGCCCCGGCCACCGCGGCCAGCACCCCCGCGGGCACGGCCAGCCGTCCGCGCAGCGAGGGCGGCACCGGGGCGGCGGCTGTGCTGGGGCTGTCGGCGTTCACGCCTCGCATTGTGCCCCGTACGGTCGCCGCACGCGCGAGAGGGGCGCCCCCGACGTCTCGGGAGCGCCCCTCTCGGGAAGAGGTGCGGGTCAGCTCTTGGCGGCCGCCGGTTCGGGGGTGACGGCGGGGGCGGTGTGCCGGAGCGCACCGGAGCCCTTCGGCTGGCCGAGGCCCATGGAGCGCATGATCATGCCGACCACGCCACCGAGAAGCACGATCACCATTCCGGCCCAGAAGCCCACCGGCTGCGCCATCACCATGAAGGCACCGGATACGCAGAAACCGATGAAGGCGATGGTGACGCCGGTCCAGGCGGCCGGGGTGTGACCGTGGCTGCTGCCCGCCATGACTTGCTCCTCATTTGACTGGTGCGTGTCGTACGGGCCGTCCGTGCGAGCTCGTACGTGTCCTTCCGGACGCTCGTCCCCCATTGTCCCGTACGAGTACCCGTGCGATGAGCGGGGGTGGCGTCTGATTCGCCACACCGACGCGCTACGCCCCGGTGGGGTCCTCTCCCCGGTCCAGCGCCTTCCAGAGGTCCTCGGGGCGGTCGGGGTCCACCGGCTTCGGCGCGCGGCGCGGCCGCTCCGCCCCGGTGCCGCGCTCGTAGCGTCCGGACATCGCGGGCCACAGCCGGCCGTAGCGCAGCGCGAGCAGCCCGGCGACCAGGATGAGCGCGCCGCCGACCGCGGCGACGTACGGCCAGCCGGTGTGGCTGAGGGCGTCGACCGTGGCGGAGGTGTCGCCGCTGGCCTGTGCGGCCTTCTCGTCGAGTGCGGAGTCGTCGGAGGCTCCCAGCAGGGCGGCGGCGGTGATCCCGGCGCCGGAGAGCGCGAGCAGCCCGGAGACCACGGAGCGGCCGGCCCTGCGGACGGCGAAGACGGCGACGAGCGCGGCGAGGCCCACTATCGCGAGGGCCGCGGGAACACCCGTGACGTCGCTGCCCTTCGCGGTCAGCGGGAAGTCGCCGCCGGCCACCGTCGCGGTGCCCTCCGCCCAGCGCTGCCGGGTGGAGAGCAGGGCCACGGCCGCGCCGAGCGCACCGAGCAACAGCGCCGCCGCGAGGCTGCGGCGGCCGGACCGCTCGGGTGCGGCGGCTTCGGAAGAGGGGGGAGGAACAGCAGTCACGTACTCCACTATCGCCTGAACCCGGGGCGAACGGTCACCCGGGGTGGGGTGAGAAGCACCCCATTCGCCGGGCCCGGGCGCCTACTTGCCCAGTCGGTTGGCCGTGTGTACGGCGCGCAGCACCGCCGCCGCCTTGTTGCGGCACTCCTGGTCCTCGGCGACCGGGTCGGAGTCGGCGACGATGCCCGCGCCTGCCTGGACGTACGCGGTGCCGTCGCGCAGCAGGGCGGTGCGGATGGCGATCGCGGTGTCGGAGTCGCCGGCGAAGTCCAGGTAGCCGACGCAGCCGCCGTACAGCCCCCTCCTGGACGGCTCCAGTTCGTCGATGATCTGCATCGCCCGGGGTTTCGGGGCGCCGGAGAGGGTGCCGGCCGGGAAGCAGGCGGTGAGGACGTCGAAGGCGGTGCGGCCCTCGGCGACCTTCCCGGTGACCGTCGAGACGATGTGCATGACGTGCGAGTACCGCTCGACGGACATGAAGTCGACGACCTCGACGGAGCCCGGCTCGCAGACCCGCCCCAGGTCGTTGCGGCCGAGGTCGACGAGCATCAGGTGCTCGGCGCGCTCCTTGGGGTCCGCCATCAGCTCGTCGGCGAGGGCCTGGTCCTCCTGCGGGGTGGCCCCGCGCGGCCGGGTGCCGGCGATGGGGTGGACCATGGCCCGCCCGTCCTCGACCTTGACCAGCGCCTCCGGGGACGAGCCGACGACGTCGAACCCCTCGAAGCGGAACAGGTACATGTACGGCGACGGGTTGGTGGCCCGCAGCACCCGGTAGACGTCGAGCGAGCTCGCCGTGCACGGGGTCTCGAAGCGCTGCGAGGGGACGACCTGGAAGGCCTCGCCCGCGCGGATGCGCTCCTTGATGTCCTCGACGGCCACCTGGAAGTCGGGGCCGCCCCACTGGGCGGTGTACTCGGGGAGTTCGGAGGGCGGCAGCACCGCGGGCGGCTGGGCGACCGGGCGGGAGAGGTCGGCCTCCATCGCGTCGAGGCGGGCGATCGCGTCGGCGTAGGCCTCGTCGACGCCCGTGTCGAGGTCGTTGTGGTTGATCGCGTTGGCGATCAACAGGACCGAGCCCTCCCAGTGGTCCATGACGGCCAGGTCGCTGGTGAGGAGCATGGTCAGCTCGGGCAGCTGCAGGTCGTCGCGCTCCCCCGGGCCGATCTTCTCCAGGCGGCGCACGATGTCGTAGCCCAGGTAGCCGACCATGCCGCCGGTGAACGGCGGCAGGTGCTCCGGGTGCGGGGTGTGCAGGGCCTCGACGGTGGCGCGCAGGGCGGCCAGCGGGTCGCCGTCGACGGGGACGCCGACCGGCGGGGTGCCGAGCCAGTGGGCCTGGCCGTCGCGGGCGGTCAGGGTGGCGGCGGAGCGGACGCCCACGAAGGAGTAGCGGGACCAGCGGAAGGCGGTGCGGCCGTTCTCGGCGGACTCCAGCAGGAACGTGCCGGGGCGCTCGGCGGCGAGCTTGCGGTAGAGCGCCACCGGGGTGTCGCCGTCGGCGAGGAGCTGCCGGGTGACCGGGATGACACGCCGGTCGGTCGCCAGCTTGCGGAAGGTCTCGAGGTCCATGGCGGCAGACCTTACTGATTCGAGGCGGGCGGGCCGGAATCGGCGCCGTCACCGCCGTCACCGAGCAGCACGTCGGCGTCGAAGCAGGTCCGGTCGCCCGTGTGGCAGGCGGCGCCCACCTGGTCCACCTTGACCAGCACCGTGTCGGCGTCGCAGTCCAGCGCGACCGACTTCACCCACTGGAAGTGGCCGGAGGTGTCGCCCTTGACCCAGTACTCCCGGCGGCTGCGGGACCAGTAGGTGCAGCGTCCGGTGGTGAGGGTCCGATGCAGCGCCTCGTCGTCCATCCAGCCGAGCATCAGCACCTCGCCGGTGTCGTACTGCTGGGCGATGGCGGGCAGCAGGCCGTCGGCACTGCGCTTGAGGCGGGCGGCGATCTCCGGGGCGAGGCCACCGGACGGGGACGCGCCCGTCGTACCGGTCGTACTGGTCATGCCTGCCATTGTGCCGCGCGGCATCGGCAGTCACGGACCGTGTCCACTGTCCGGACGGTGCGTGTGGTCGTAGGCTGATCCCATGTCGACCTTCGCCAAGCGTGAACGGCTCCTGCTCGCCGACCTCTTGGAGACCGCCGGTCCCGAGGCGCCGACCCTCTGCGAGGGCTGGCTGACCCGTGATCTGGCCGCGCACGTGGTGGTCCGCGAGCGCCGGCCGGACGCCGCCGGGGGCACGGTGATCAAGGCGCTCGCGCCGCGTCTGGAGAAGACGACGGCCGAGTTCGCCGCGAAGCCGTACGAGGAGCTGATCCAGCTGATCCGCACCGGTCCGCCGCGCTTCTCCCCCTTCCAGCTCAAGCAGGTGGACGAGGCGGCCAACACCGTGGAGTTCTACGTGCACGCGGAGGACGTCCGCCGGGCCCAGCCGGACTGGTCGCAGCGTGAGCTGGACCCGGTCTTCCAGGACGCCCTGTGGTCCCGTCTGGAGCGCACCGCCCGGCTGCTGGGCCGGGGGGTGCCGACCGGGCTGGTGCTGCGCCGTCCCGACGGGCAGACGGCCGTCGCCCACCGCGGCACCCCCGTGGTGACGGTGACCGGCGAGCCCTCCGAGCTGCTGCTGTTCGCCTTCGGCCGGCAGAGCGCGGCGAAGGTCGACGTGGACGGCGACGAGAACGCGATCGCCCAGCTGACCGAGTCCAGGCAGCTGGGCATCTGAGGAGACCGCGATGATCAAGGTCGCGATGACGAACGTGTACGTGGACGACGTGCCGAAGGCGCACGCCTTCTACACGGGCATCCTCGGCTTCGAGACCCGCACCCACCTGGACCTCGGCGGCGGCACCCTCTTCGTCACGGTCGGCGCGCCCGAGGGCGCCCAGCCGGACCTCCAGCTGCTCCTGGAGCCCGGTGACGGCCCCATCGCGGAGCCGTACCGCAAGGCCGTGTACGAGGCGGGGCTCCCGGCCATCGTCTTCTCGGTGGAGGACATCCGGGCCGAGTACGACCGGCTGCGCGCCCTGGGCGTCCGCTTCACGCACGAGCCTCAGGAGCAGGGCCCGGTGATCGCGGCCGTCCTGGACGACACGGTCGGCAACCTCGTCCAGCTGGCCCAGCCGAAGGGCCGAGCGGCCTGAGCGGCCTGAGCGGCCTCAGCGGGGCAGTTCGGCCCGGCGCAGCCCCGGCGCGACCAGGGCGACCACCCCGCCGAGCCCGCAGACCGCGGCACTGACCACGTACACCGGGCCGAGTCCGAAGGCGCCGGCGGCAGCCGCCGAGACGGGCATGGTCAGCGGGGCGAGGCCCAGGCTGACGAGCCCGGAGACGGCGGTGACGCGCCCCAGGTAGGCGGGGTCCGCGTGGGTCTGGAGCAGCGCCTCGCACAGCGCACCGCTCAGCCCGGCGAACAGCCCGACCAGCAGGGCCGCCCCCGCGGCGGCGGCCAGGACCGGCACGAAGGCGAGGACGCCGATCGCCACCGCCCCGACGAGGACCGTGCACCCGGCGACCAGCCCGGCGCGCGGCAGCCGGCCCCGGACGGTCAGCAGCAGCGAGGCGCACCCGGCACCGGCACCGAACCCGGCGAGCACCCAGCCCAGGCCGGCGGCGCCCCAGCCACGCCGGTCGGCGAGCAGGGTGAGCCCGACGTTGAGCGGGCCGACGAAACCGAGGTCCCCGAGTGCGATGGCCAGCATCAGCGGCGCCAGGACCCGGTGACGGCGGGTGTAGGTGAGACCGGCACGCAGGTCCTGCCAGGGGGTGGGGGCGGAGCGGCCCTCGGCGTCCCGGGCCTCCTGGGCGGTGGCCCTGGTGTCCTTGGCGGTGCCCCTGGTGTCCTCGGAGTCCTCGGCGGGCAGGTCCCGTACCCGTACGGAGACCAGCAGCGGCACCGAGACGGCGATGAGCAGTCCGGCCAGGCCGAACGCGCCCGCCGCGCCGCCGACGGCGACCCCGAGGCCGCCCAGGGGGGCGCCGACGACGTAGGAGAGGCGGATGGCCAGTCCGCGCATGCCCTGGACGCGGGCGAGCTGGTCGTGGGTCGTCACGCGCGCGGGGAGCGCGCCCACGGCGGGCATGAACACGGCGTCGACGGTGCCGAAGACCAGGGCGAGCAGGGCCAGCGGCCACAGACCAGGACTGGTCAGGAGCAGCAGCGCCGCCACGGCGAGCACGGCGGCGCAGCGCACCGCGTCGCTGCCGATGACGACCCGGCGCGGTCCCAGCCGGTCGGCGACCACCCCGCCGAACAGCATCAGCACGGCTCTGGGCAGCGCGCTGGCCGACATCACGGCCCCGGCCTGCGCGGGCGAGCCCGCCTGGACGGCGGCCCAGGAGAGCGCGAGGTAGTAGACGCTGTCGCCGACCATGGAGGAGGCGTAGGCGGCGAGCCAGCGCAGGACGTTGGGGTCGCGGTGGGCGGGGCGGTGAGCCGTGGGAGCGGTGGGTAAGACGGTCGCGGTCACGGACGCGAGCCCTTCTCAGAGACGGAACGGGAAGCCGTACGTGTACAGCGCGACGTTCTCGCGCCCCTCGGTGTCGCCGTCCGCGGCGGCGGAGCGCCCCATCTCGGCATACTTGTCGAGCAGGGCTTCGAACTCGCCCTTCATCGCGGTGAGTTCCGCTGGAGTCAGCCTCAGCAGGTACTCGTCGTCGATGGCCGCGGTGTTCCACTCGGGCGCCCAGGCGGGGCGTTCGTCCAGGTAGCGGCGGTAGCGGTCGGCGCGCTGTTCGTGGAAGAGCCGGGTGGCCGCGAGGTGGGCCGCGGCCTTCTGGGGGTCGTCGCGGAAGTCGGCGTCCCGGATGGTCACACCGTCCGAGGCGGGCTGCCACCAGCGCTCCCGTCCGTCCGCGGACTGTCGCTCGGCCGCCTCGATCAGGCCGTGCTCGGCCAGCTTGCGCAGGTGGTAGCTGACGAGGGAGACGGCCTCGTCCACGCGCTCGGCGAGCTGCGAGGCCGTGGCGGCCCGTTCCAGGTACAGCAGTCGGTAGAGGTCCGCGCGCAACGGATGGGCGAAGGCCTTCAGCGTGCCGACATCGGTGATCCGGCGGTTCTCCGTGCTTGCCATGCCCACGACCCTAAATTAGGAAAGAAAAGTTGCGCAACATATTTTGCGCAACTTTCCTTTCGCATCCGGCCGGCGAAAAGCCCCGGCGCCGGCGCCGGGGCTCAGGCTCGGGACGGGGTCACCGCACGGGGTGGCCCGCCTCCCGCAGGGTCTGCTTCACCTCGCCGATCCTCAGGTCGCCGAAGTGGAAGACCGAGGCCGCGAGGACCGCGTCCGCGCCCGCCGAGACCGCCGGGGGGAAGTGGGCGAGCGCGCCCGCGCCGCCGGAGGCGATGACCGGGACCGTGACGTGCTTGCGGACCGCGGTGATCATCTCGATGTCGTAGCCGTCCTTGGTGCCGTCCGCGTCCATCGAGTTGAGCAGGATCTCCCCCGCCCCCAGTTCGGCCGCCCGGTGCGCCCACTCGACCGCGTCGATGCCGGTGCCGCGGCGGCCGCCGTGGGTGGTCACCTCGAAGGAGCCCGACTCGGAGCGGCGGGCGTCGACCGACAGGACCAGCACCTGGCGGCCGAAGCGTTCCGCGATCTCCCGGATCAGGTCCGGGCGGGCGATGGCCGCCGTGTTGACGCCCACCTTGTCGGCGCCGGCGCGCAGGAGCTTGTCGACGTCCTCCGCCGTACGGACGCCGCCGCCGACCGTCAGCGGGATGAACACCTGCTCGGCGGTGCGGCGCACCACGTCGTAGGTGGTCTCCCGGTTGCCGGACGACGCGGTGATGTCCAGGAAGGTCAGCTCGTCGGCGCCCTCCGCGTCGTACACCTTGGCCATCTCGACCGGGTCGCCCGCGTCGCGCAGGTTCTGGAAGTTCACGCCCTTGACGACCCGGCCGTTGTCCACGTCCAGGCAGGGGATGACTCGGACCGCCAGGGTCATGAATCCACGGCTCCTCTGTGTGCCTCTGTGCTCTGGCCCCGGAAGGCTTCCAGTTCCACTTCGACCAGGATGCGCGGGTCGACGAAGCCCTCCACCACCAGCAGGGTGGACGCCGGGCGCACCGCGTCGAAGATCTCCTTGTGGGCCCGTCCCACCGCGTCCACGTCCCGTACGTGGGTCAGGTACATGCGGGTCCGGACCACCGACCCGACGTCGAGCCCGAACTCGCCGATCGCCTCGATGGCGCCGGTGAAGGCCACCTTGGCCTGTTCGTACGGGTCGCCCTCGCCGTACAGCACGGTCCCCTTGAAGGACGTCGTACCGCCGACCAGCACCCGGTCGCCCGCCGCCACGGCGCGCGCGAATCCGAAACTCTCTTCCCAGGGACTTCCGCTCTGCACGCGCCGTACGGCTCCGGACGTCATGACGACACAGCCTCCAAGGCCTCTTCCAGGGTGAACGCCTTCGCGTACAGGGCCTTCCCGACGATGGCGCCCTCGACACCGAGGGGTACCAGCTCGGCGATCGCGCGGAGGTCGTCCAGCGACGACACGCCGCCGGAGGCCACGACCGGCCGGTCGGTGGCCGCGCACACGTTCGTCAGCAGTTCCAGGTTCGGGCCCTGGAGGGTGCCGTCCTTGGCGATGTCGGTGACGACGTAGCGGGCGCAGCCCTCCTTGTCGAGGCGGGCCAGCGTCTCGTACAGGTCGCCGCCGTCGCGGGTCCAGCCGCGGCCCCTGAGGGTCGTACCGCGCACGTCCAGGCCGACGGCGATCTTGTCACCGTGCTCGGCGATGACCTTGGCGACCCACTCGGGGGTCTCCAGGGCGGCCGTGCCGAGGTTGACGCGGGTGCAGCCGGTGGCGAGGGCGGCGGCCAGGGTGGCGTCGTCGCGGATGCCGCCGGACAGCTCGACCTTGATGTCCATCGCCCTGGCCACCTCGGCGACCAGCGCCCTGTTGTCGCCGGTGCCGAAGGCGGCGTCCAGGTCGACCAGGTGCAGCCACTCGGCGCCCGACCGCTGCCAGGAGAGGGCGGCCTCCAGGGGGGAGCCGTAGGAGGTCTCGCTGCCCGACTCGCCGTGCACGAGGCGGACGGCCTGGCCGTCGCGGACGTCGACGGCGGGGAGGAGTTCGAGCGTGCTCACAGTGTTCCGATCCAGTTGGTGAGGAGCTGGGCGCCGGCGTCGCCGGACTTCTCGGGGTGGAACTGGGTGGCCCACAGGGCGCCGTTCTCCACGGCCGCCACGAACGGCTTGCCGTGCGTCGACCAGGTCACCAGCGGCGCCCGGATGGCGGCGTTGTGCGTCTCCAGCGCCCACTCGTGGACGGCGTAGGAGTGCACGAAGTAGAACCGCGCGTCGGCGTCCAGGCCGGCGAACAGCTGGGAGCCGTCCGGTACGTCCACGGTGTTCCAGCCCATGTGGGGCACGATCTCGGCCTGCAGCGGCTCGACGGCGCCCGGCCACTCGTCGAGGCCCTCGGTGCGGACGCCGTGCTCGATGCCGTGCCCGAACAGGATCTGCATGCCGACGCAGATGCCCATCACCGGCCGCCCGCCGGACAGCCGGCGGTCGATGATCCAGTCCCCGCGGGCCTCCTTGAGGCCCCGCATGCAGGCGGCGAAGGCGCCGACGCCCGGCACCAGCAGCCCGTCCGCGTTCATGGCCTTGTCGAAGTCACGGGTGATCTCGACGTCGGCCCCGGTGCGGGCGAGGGCGCGCTCCGCGGACCGGACGTTGCCGAAGCCGTAGTCGAAGACCACCACGCTCCTGGGAGCGGTCAATTCCACACCTCCAGCCTCATGACGCCCGCCACCAGGCACATCGCGGCGCCTATCGACAGCAGCACGATCAGGCTGGTGGGCATCTTCTGCTTGACGAAGGAGATGATCCCGCCGACCAGGAAGAGGCCGACGACGATCAGGACGGTCGAGAGGCCGTTCACAGCGCGCCCTTCGTGGAGGGGAGGATGCCGGCCGCGCGCGGGTCACGCTCGGAGGCGTAGCGCAGCGCCCTGGCCAGCGCCTTGAACTGGCACTCCACGATGTGGTGCGCGTTGCGTCCGTAGGGCACGTGCACGTGCAGGGCGATCTGCGCCTGGGCGACGAAGGACTCCAGGATGTGCCGGGTCATCGTGGTGTCGTACTCGCCGATCATCGGCGCCATCTTCTCGGGCTCGGTGTGCACGAGGTACGGGCGGCCGGACAGGTCGACGGTGACCTGGGCGAGGGACTCGTCCAGCGGGACCGTGCAGTTGCCGAAGCGGTAGATGCCCACCTTGTCGCCGAGGGCCTGCCTGAAGGCGGCGCCGAGGGCCAGGGCGGTGTCCTCGATGGTGTGGTGGGAGTCGATGTGCAGGTCGCCGTCGGTCTTCACGGTGAGGTCGAACAGGCCGTGCCGGCCGAGCTGGTCGAGCATGTGGTCGTAGAAGCCGACGCCGGTCTTGATGTCGGTCTTGCCGGTGCCGTCGAGATCGATCTCGACCAGGACCGAGGTCTCCTTCGTGGTGCGCTCCACGCGCCCTACGCGGGTCATGCGTCCAGCTCCTTCTTGACTTCACGTACCGCGTCGAGGAACGCGTCGTTCTCTTCGGGGGTTCCGGCGGACACCCGCAGGAAGCCGGGCACGCCGTTGTCCCGGACGAGGACCCCCCGGTCGAGGATCTTCTGCCACACGCCGTGCGGGTCCGCGAACCGCCCGAACTGCACGAAGTTGGCGTCGGACTCGGTGACCTCCAGACCCAGCGCCCGCATCTCGGCCACCAGCCGGTCCCGCTCGGCCTTCAGCTGCTCCACGTACTTCAGCAGCGTGCCGGTGTGCTCCAGGGCGGCCAGGGCGGTCGCCTGGGTGATCGCCGACAGGTGGTACGGCAGCCGTACGAGCTGGACCGCGTCCACCACCGCGGGGTGCGCGGCGAGGTAGCCGAGGCGCAGGCCAGCCGCGCCGAATGCCTTGGACATGGTGCGGGAGACGACGAGATTCGGCCGACCTTCGAGCAGCGGCAGCAGCGAGGCGCCGTGGCTGAACTCGACGTACGCCTCGTCGACGATCACCATCGACGGCTTCGCCGCCTGGGCGGCCTCGTACAGCGCGAGGACCGTCTCGGGGGGTACCGCGTTGCCGGTGGGGTTGTTGGGGGTGGTGACGAACACGACGTCGGGCCGGTGCTCGGCGATCGCGCGTCCGGCGGCCTCGGCGTCGATGGTGAAGTCGGCGGCGCGCGGACCGGAGAGCCAGCCCGTGCCGGTGCCGCGCGCGATGAGCCCGTGCATCGAGTACGACGGCTCGAAGCCGATCGCCGTGCGGCCCGGTCCGCCGAAGGTCTGCAGCAGCTGCTGGATGACCTCGTTGGAGCCGTTGGCCGCCCACACGTTCTCGACGCCGACCGGGTACTTCCCGGTCTCCGTCAGGTACCTGGCCAGCTCGGTGCGCAGCTGCACCGCGTCCCGGTCGGGGTAGCGGTTCAGGTCGCGGGCGGCCTCGCGGACCCGCTCGGTGATCCGCTCGACCAGGGGCTCGGGCAGCGGATACGGGTTCTCGTTCGTGTTCAGCCGGACCGGGACGTCCAGCTGGGGCGCGCCGTAGGGGGACTTGCCGCGCAGCTCGTCCCGTACGGGCAGATCGTCGATTCCGAAGTTCACTTGCTCGCCGGTACCTTCCACCCGAACCTCGCCTTGATCGCCGCGCCGTGCGCGGGCAGGTCCTCCGCCTCCGCCAGCGTGACCACGTGGTGCGCGACCTCGGCCAGCGCGTCCTTCGTGTAGTCGACGATGTGGATGCCGCGCAGGAAGGACTGGACGGACAGGCCCGAGGAGTGGCAGGCGCAGCCGCCGGTGGGCAGCACGTGGTTGGACCCGGCCGCGTAGTCCCCGAGGGAGACCGGCGCCCAGGGGCCGATGAAGATCGCGCCCGCGTTCCTGACCCGGTCGGCGACGGCGGCGGCGTCGGCGGTCTGGATCTCCAGGTGCTCGGCGCCGTACGCGTCGACGACCCTGAGACCTTCCTCGATGCCGTCGACCAGGACGATGGCGGACTGCCTGCCCTTCAGGGCGGGGACGATCCGGTCGTCGACGTGCCGGGTCGCCGCGACCTGCGGCTCCAGCTCCTTCTCGACCGCGTCCGCGAGCTCGACCGAGTCGGTGACCAGGACGGCGGCGGCCAGCGGGTCGTGCTCGGCCTGGCTGATCAGGTCGGCGGCGACGTGCGCCGGGTCGGCCGTGGCGTCCGCGAGGACGGCGATCTCGGTCGGGCCCGCCTCGGCGTCGATGCCGATCCTGCCGGTGAAGTAGCGCTTGGCCGCGGCCACCCAGATGTTGCCGGGGCCGGTGACCATGGCGGCGGCCGGGCAGGACTCGGTGCCGTGGGCGAACATCGCGACGGCGGTGGCGCCGCCGGCCGCGTACACCTCGTCGACGCCGAGCAGCGCGCAGGCGGCGAGGATCGTGGGGTGCGGCAGCCCGCCGAAGTCGGCCTGCGGAGGCGAGGCGAGCGCGATGGACGGGACACCGGCCTCCTGCGCGGGCACCGCGTTCATGATCACGGAGGACGGGTAGACCGACCGGCCGCCGGGCGCGTACAGGCCGACCCGCTCGACCGGCACCCACTTCTCGGTCACCGAGCCACCGGGCACGACCTGGGTCGTGTGGGTCGTACGACGCTGTTCACGGTGGACGAGACGGGCGCGCCGGATGGACTCCTCCAGGGCCGCGCGCACGGCGGGGTCGAGCTCGTCCAGAGCCCTGGCCAGCGCCTCGGCGGGCACCCGCACCTGCTCGAGGACGACCCCGTCGAACTTCTCGGCGAAGTCGATCAGCGCCGCGTCGCCCCGATGATGCACGGCCTCGCAGATCGGACGCACCTTCTCCAGGGCGGCCGAGACGTCGAAGTCGGCTCGGGGCAGCAGGTCGCGCAGGGCGGGTCCCTCGGGAAGGGCGTCGCCGCGCAGATCGATTCGGGAGATCACACGACCAATTCTCGCAGACCGCTGTGACGGACGGTTCGCACGTATCAATGGCTGATACAGAACGCGGGCCGGCGGCCGGTCCCTAGCGTGGGGCGACGGGCCGTGCTCCGGCGGCCGGTGCGTGGCCCTGGCCGGAAACGGAAGATCATCCTCACGTCGTGTGTTCGAGGCGTGACGGACGGGCATCACCGCTGGGCGAGCACATGACTCACGAGTAGCTGACTCACGAGTGGCTGAGGAGGAAGGAAGAGCCGTGACCGAGGGGGACGGCGTCCAGGACGGCGACCTGCCGGACGATCTGACCGCGGCCGAGGCCGGCATGTGGCAGGCGTTCCGCAACGGCAGCGTGTACGACCTGTGCAGCGGCGACGCGCGCGTGGACGATCCGCACGGAGGCCACCCGTGGGGACCCGAGCGGACCGTGCGGGCCCGGATCGTCTGCTGGCTGCTGCTGGACGGCCCACCCGCGCTCGCGGGCCGGGTGCCCTCGCTGAAGCTGGCCGGCGTGCGGATCAGCGGCACGCTGGACCTGGCGGGCGGGACCGTCCTGCCGTACGTGGAGCTGCGCGGCTGCCGGTTCGACGACGAGATCCTGCTGCCGGAGGCGCACTTCACGACCGTGCGGTTCGTGGACTGCGCGGCGCCGCGCCTGGAGGCGGCCCGGGTGCGCACGGAGGGCGACCTGCACCTGCTGCGCTGCCGTTTCCTCGGCGGGGTCCGGCTGACCGACGCCCACATCGGCACCGACCTGCTGCTGAACGAGGCGGTGGTCCACCGGGACCGCAGCGGCCGGTCGATCGCGGCCGACGGCATGACCGTCGGCCAGGACCTCCAGGCGGACCTCCTGGAGTCGCACGGCGAGCTGAGGCTGCGCAGCGCGAAGGTGGGCGTCTCGCTGAGCCTGCGCGGCGCGCGGCTGCTCAACCCCGACGGGCGGTACGCCCTCAACGCGCCCCAGCTGACCGTCGGCCGCACCCTGTACCTGACCCCGGCCGGGGTGGGCGGGCCCTGGCAGAGCGGGACGACCCCGGCGCGCGGGACGCGGATCCAGCGGTTCGAGTGCCGGGGCGGCATCCGCCTTGACGACGGGCGCTTCGGGGACGCGGTGGACCTGGAGCGGGCGCGGCTCGCCCTCACCGACGACCAGGAGCTGTCGCTGCGCCGGGTGCAGGCGCCGGAGCTGCGGTTCCTCGGGGAGGAGCCGCAGCGAGGCCGGGTGCTGCTGTCCGGCGCCCGGGTCGTCAGCCTGGTCGACCGGGCGACCAGCTGGCCGGGGCCCGGGCGGCTGCACATGGGCGGCTTCGCCTACGAGAACCTGGTGCCGCAGGGTCCGTTCCCGCTGACCCGGCGGCTCGGCTGGGTGGCGGCGGCGACCGCCGAGTACAACCCGGAGCCGTACGAGCGGCTGGCGAGCGTGCTGCGGGCCGCCGGCGAGGACGAGGACGCGCGCGAGGTGCTGCTCGCCAAGCAGCGCCGGCGCCGCGAGACGCTGCCGCTGGCCGGCAAGCTCTGGGGGTACGCCCAGGACCTGACCGTGGCCTACGGGTACCGGCCGGGCCGGGCGGCGGTGTGGATGGCGGTGCTGTGGGCGGCCGGCACGCTCGCCTTCGCGCACGCCCCGCACCCGCCGATGAACCCCGGCGGGCACCCCACCTGGGACCCCGCGCTGTTCGTCCTCGACCTGCTGCTGCCGGTGATCGATCTGGGCCAGGCCGGTCAGTGGCGCCTCAGCGGCGGCTGGGAGTGGGCGTCGACGGTGATGATCCTGCTGGGCTGGATCCTCGCGACGACGGTGGCGGCGGGGGCCACCCGCCTGCTGAGGCGCGGGTAGGCGGACCCCCGGCAGGGTCCAGCAGATGAACACGCGTCACCTTTTACCCTCCCTTGACCTTCTGCCGTACAACTTTCACGGATTTGGCCGGACGGTCTGGCGCGGGCCCGGCACGCCGACCTTCAATGGCGGGACCATGGCTTCGCTGCGCACGCTGTTCCGTTCCGCACGGACGGCAAGAACCACTTCGCGCCCCGCCTCCGGTCCGCTCCCGCCGGCCGAGGACGAGGTACTCCTCGACGCACCCGACGAGCGGCTCGCTCCGGCGTTGGTCGCGGCCGGTCAGGGTGCGTACGGACCCGCCGCGGGACTGCTCGCCGACACCCGGGCCGCGGCCGACTGGGAGGCCCGGGACCGGTATGTGCGCCGTCTCGCCCTGTTCGCCCGCTCCCGCCCGGAGTGGCTCGACGAGTGGCACGCGGCAGCCCCGCAGGATCCCGACCTGCTCGTGCTGCGCGCCCAGCTGGCGGTGGACCACGCCTGGGACTCCCCGGCCCGCAGCGAGGTGCTACGCGCGGTGAGTCCCGTGATCACGAGCGCCGCCCGCGGCGACGGCCGGGACCCGGTGCCGTGGCGGATCGCCCTGGACCACGCCCGTGGCTCGAACGCCGGTCACACGTACTTCGAGGAGCTGTGGGAGGCGGCGGTCCGCCGGGCCCCGCACCACTACGGCTGCCATGTGGCGGCCCTGCGCTACCTGGCCACCTACTGGCACGGCTCGCACCACGAGTGCTTCGACTTCGCCGACCTGGCCGCGCAGGACGCGCCCGCCGACTCGCTCGTCCAGGCCCTGCCGGCCCGCGCGGCGTTCGCCTACCTCACCGACGGCTGCGGTCCCGAGGTGCCCCGGGGCCGCCTGGACGCGGCGGCCGACCGGGCGATCGCCCTGTCCGCCCGGTTCCCGGCGGCCGACCTGTGGCCCGCCGAGGTCCGCAACAAACTGATGTACCTCCTGGTCCGCCTGGAACGCTGGGAGGCCGCCCGTACCCAGCTGCACCTGATCGGCCCGTACGTCACGTCCTTCCCCTGGGACCGCCTGTCCGACGACCCGCTGGGCCACTTCGTACGGCTGCGCGCCCAGCTGCTGGCCGGGACGGAACCCCTCTTCGAGACCGGAGCGGTCCCCTCCGCGGGAGGCGCCGGGGGCCCACTGATCGAGCACGGCGGGCATGCCACCGCCGATGACCACTAGGCTGTGGCGCCGTGACCACCGTCCGTCTCCCCCTCTTCCCGCTGAACTCGGTGTTGTTCCCGGGGCTCGTGCTGCCGCTGAACATCTTCGAGGAGCGCTATCGCGCCATGATGCGCGACCTGCTGAAGACACCCGAGGAAGAACCGCGCCGGTTCGCCGTGGTGGCGATCCGCGACGGCCACGAGGTGGCACCGAGCGCACCGGGCATGCCGGACCCGACGGCCCAGCCCGACAAGGGCCCGGCGGCCGGCTTCGGGCCCGACCCCCTCAAGTCCTTCCACGGGGTGGGCTGCGTGGCGGACGCGGCGACGATCCGGGAGCGGGCCAACGGCACGTTCGAGGTGCTGGCGACGGGGACGAACCGGGTGCGGCTGCTGTCGGTGGACACCTCAGGGCCGTTCCTGACGGCCGAGCTGGAGGAGCTGCCGGAGGACCAGGGCGACGAGGCCGGCCCGCTGGCGGAGGGCGTCCTGCGGGCGTTCCGCCAGTACCAGAAGCGGCTGGCCGGCGCCCGCGAGCGGTCACTGGCCGCGGGGATCGAGCTCCCGGACGAGCCGTCCGTCGTCTCCTACCTGGTGGCCGCCGCGATGATGCACGACACGCCGACCAAGCAGCGCCTCCTCCAGGCCCCCGACACCGCCTCCCGCCTCCGTGACGAGCTGAAACTCCTTCGCTCCGAGACGGCGATCATCCGTAACCTGCCGTCACTGCCCGCGGCGGAGCTGACGCGGTCGCCGACGAGTCTGAACTGAGCAGGGGGCCTGTGACATGCCGAAGAAGGCGAACAAGAAGCAGCAGTCCGCGGGCGGCACCCCGGCCACGGTGGCGCTGACCGCGGCGGGCGTGGACTTCACCGTCCACTCCTACGACCACGACCCCGCCCACCCGTCGTACGGCGAGGAGGCGGCGGAGGCGATGGGCGTCTCCCCGGACCGTGTCTTCAAGACGCTGGTCGCGGACGTGGACGGCACGCTGACGGTCGCGGTGGTACCGGTGGCGGGCAGCCTGGATCTCAAGGCCCTGGCCACGGCGGTGGGCGGCAAGCGCGCGGCGATGGCGGACCCGGCCCTGGCCGAACGCACCACGGGCTATGTCAGGGGCGGCATCTCCCCGCTCGGCCAGCGCAAGAAGCTGCCCACGGTCCTGGACGCGTCGGCGTCGTCCCACGCCACGATCTGCGTGTCGGCGGGCCGCCGGGGCCTGGAAGTGGAACTCGCCCCGGCCTCCCTGGTGACGCTGACGGGCGCCACGCTGGCCCCGATCGGCCGCGCCTGACCTCCCGGCACGGCCGCGCCCCGGCGGGGCTGCCTAGGCCGGCGGGGCCGCGTACGGGCCCTCCTCGTAGGGGGGCTCCGGGTCGCGGGGGCCGAACAGCGCCGTGAGGCCCAGCTGGACCAGCAGCGCCGAGAACGACCACGCGAGCAGCGCCCCCTTCGCCCCGAGCTTCAGCGGCGCCGAGAAGGTCACGCCCTTCCCCACGGCCTTGGCGTGCGCGATCACGTCCTGCTGGGGCCCCAGCCACGTCCCCAGCCGCCAGGCCAGCAGCGAGGCGAGCAGCCCGCCGACGCCCAGCGCCACCACCAGCGGCACGCCCCCGCGCCGCCGCCACAGGAACACCGCCACCGCGCTCACGGCCCCGAAGGCCAGCGCCAGCAGCGTGAACGTACCGTCCACGCCGGCCGCCTGCTCGCCCTCGGTGTCCTTGAGGTAGACCACCCAGCTCCTGCCGGACCGGTCCCCCACCAGCGGCACGTGCGGCGCCAGCCACAGCCACAGCAGCCCCAGCAGCACCCCGCTCACGGCCAGCGCCACCGCGACGACCGCGGCCTCCCGCAGTTCCGTCTTCATCCCGGGACCGTCCTGTCCGTACTCGCCCGACTCTCCCGCGGCCGCCCCGGCGGGCGGCGGCACCTGCCATGCCTGGTGCGAGGACTGGTCGTGCGGCGGCGGAGGCGGCGTCAACGGTGCGGTCACCCTGACATCGTGCCAGGTCGCGCTGTGCGGCGCGTCACCGGACGGCGGCCCGGCGGTAGGCCCAGGTCGCGACGGCCAGCGACACCACCCCGACCGCCGCGCACACACCCAGGTCGACGAGGACGACGGCCCAGTCGGGGCGCGCCCCGAAGGTCCGGGCGTAGGCCTCGACGCCGTACGTCGACGGCAGCAGGTCCCGCGCGAACCGGATGATCTCCGGCATCCGGTCCGGCGGCAGCACGCCCAGCAGCAGCGCCGCCGACATGCCCAGCTGCCCGAGCAGCGTGGCGAGCTCGGGGCGCGGCGCGAGCAGTCCGCAGGCGGCGCCGAGTCCGGCCAGGGCGGCCCCGGCGAGCGGGATCACCGCGACGAGGATCCAGAGGTTCCCGAGCGGCAGCCCGAACAGCACGCACCCGAAGGCGGCCGTCACCAGCGTGCCCGGCACGGTGAAGGAGGCGTACGCGGCGGCGGCCCCGAGCACCACGGAGGCCGGCGGCACCGGCAGGGTGGCGTAGTGGTCGAGCCCGCCGCTCGCCCGCAGCTGCCCGAAGTACTGCGCCAGCAGGTTCAGGGCCACGAAGGCGACGACGACCACCGAGGAGCCGGCCACCACGGACTGGGCCTCGCCCCGGTTGTCCACCACTCCGCGCATCATGATCATGATGCCGACGGACTGGAAGGTCGCGACGAACAGCAGCGGGATCCGCGCCACCCGGGCGCGGGACAGCTGCGCCCGGTAGACGGCCGTCAGTGACGGCCACAGCCGGGCACGCGGCCCCAGCTCGGCCACCGCGCCGCCCGGCGCCGTCTCCTGTGCGCCCAGGGCACCGCCCGGCAGGATGTCCGCGGGTACGACACTCACGTCGCGCTGCTCCTCTTCCCGACGGCGACGGCACGCACGGCGCCCACGGCACGTACGGCCGCCGCGTCCTCCGGTACGGGCCCGCCCGCCGCCGCGTTCACTCTCGCATCCACCTTCACGCCTTCACCAGCCCCTGCCGTGCGGCGCCGCCCAGCGCCAGGTAGACGTCCTCCAGGCTGGGCGTGGCGAGGGTGAAGTCGTCCAGGGCGGCGAAGGCTGCCCCGCCGGTCACCGTGGCGACGGCGGCCCGGGCCTCCTCGGGCGCGAGCCGCAGCGTCCAGCGCCGGCCGGACTCGACGGCACGCTCCCGCAGGGCGGCCACCTCGGGCACGTCCAGCGGCGCCCGCTCCCGCCACACCAGCTCGACCCGCACCTCGCCGGCGACCCGTTCCTTGAGCCCGGCGGGGGTGTCACAGGCGATGACCCGCCCCTGGTCCAGTACGGCGACCCGGTCCAGGACCGTCTCCGCCTCGATCACGTTGTGGGTGACCAGGACGACGGTCGTGCCCCGCTCGGCGCGCCGCCGGTCGACCGCGGCCCACACCGCCCGCCGGGCCACCGGGTCCATCCCGGTCGTCGGCTCGTCCAGCACGAGCAGCGGCCGCTCCCCGACCAGCGCGGCGGCGAAGCAGGCCAGCCGCCGCTGTCCGCCGGAGAGCTTCTTGAGCGCCCGCCCGGCGATCGGCGTCAGCCCCAGCTCCTCCAGCACGGCGTCGCGCTCCCGGCGCGCCTGCCGTACGTCGAGGCCGCGCAGCCGCCCGGTGGTCTCGGCGGCGAGCGAGACGGTCAGCTCGTCGAGGGCGGTGGACTGCTGGCCGAGGTAGGCGAGGATCCGCGCCGCCCGCTCCGGATGCCGCACGATGTCGTGCCCGAGGATCTCGACGCCTCCCGAATCGGGTCGCAGCAGTCCCGTGAGCTGCCGCACCAGCGTGGACTTCCCGGCCCCGTTCGGCCCGAGCAGCCCGAAGATCTCCGCCCGCCGGACGTCCAGCTCCACCCCGTCGGTGGCGCGCACCTCGGGCACGCCGGGAGTGCCACGGCGCCCCTTGACCGCGGCGTAGGTCTTGGTCAGCCCACGCACCGCGCACACCACGTCACTTCGATGCCGCAGTACCTGACCCACGCCGTTGCTCACAAGCAACGAGATTACGGGGTCACCCCCGTTTACTCGTCCTTGGGTCACTCAGCGCCTCGAAGGGGCACCGGGGGCACCCCCTCCTCCGTCACTCCGAGGACGCATGCTCCCCGGCCCCCGCCGGTACGTCGAACTCTCTCCAGAAGCCCGCCCGGATGGCGTACCGGTCGTGCTCGTCGATCTGGTCGTCCTTGTGCGCGAGCAGCCCGAACCGCGCCGCGTACCGCAGCAGCTCCCCGTCGATCCGGTGCGGAATCCGCGGGTACATCCCGGACAGCCGGTGCAGGTGCCCCTGGTCCCCGAGGCGGGAGATCCACCGCCGGGCGAACACCTGTCCGACCTCGTACGGATCCCCGCCGACGGTCGTGATGTCCTCCTCGCGGTCGGCCCACCGCTGCTCCGCCGTGGTCAGCTGGGCCAGCGTCGGCATGGCGGCCGCCTCCGCCGACTCCGCCACGGCGCCGGGCCGGTCCACCCACCCCTTGTCGGAGGACCACCGCAGGGTGGCGGTGGTCGCCGGGTGCACCGGCTGCGCCCCCGGCGCCCGCAGCGCCGCGAGGTCCTTCGGCGTCGGCACCCCCTTCGGCGTGGCCACCCGCTCCTGCGTCCGGCTCCCGGCGGCGCCCGCCACCGGCGCCCGCTCCCCCTCCTCGGCGCCGGTCTCCGCGGCGGCCGGCGCCGACTCGGGCAGCGGCGCGGAGAGGATCGCGGCGATCTCCGGCCGGGGCACCGGCGAGGGCGCGCAGACCGCGGTCAGCTCCTTGGCCCGGACCGCCTGGGTGATCCACGCGCGGTCCAGGACCCGCCGCTCGTCGGCCTCGGCGACCAGGTCCTCGGACTGGTTGTAGTCGCCGTCGGCGGCCTGCACGGCCCACAGGTGCACGGCGACCCCGTGCTCCTTGGCGGCCATCATGCCCGGCAGCAGATCCCCGTCGCCGGTCACCAGGACGATGTCGGAGCAGGCGCGGTTGCGGGCCAGTTCGGTCAGCTCGGCGTGCATGGCCGCGTCCACGCCCTTCTGCGCCCAGCGTCCGTCACTGCGGGTCAGGGCGCCGAGCCGGACGGTCACCCGGGGCATCACGCGCAGCCGGCGGTGCTCCGGCTGGGGAACGCGGTCCGGGGCGCCGTCGAACCAGTAGATGCGCAGCAGTGGACGTTCGGTGTCGGACTCCGCGCGCTCGCGCAGCGCCTGGATCAGCGCGGCGTGGTCGACGGTGATCCGGGATCGGGAGGGCTCACCGGCGAGGAGACTGGCGGCGGCACCCAGCAGATACCCGGCGTCCACCAGGACGATGCAGCGGTCCACGCGACTCACCCTCTTTCCGGGAGGTTTGCTTTTCGGGGCTTCCTTCGAGTCTGCCCGACGGCGCGGGGGTTAACGGCCCGAACTCGATCTTCGGCGTGGCGTTTCGGGGCCTTCCTCGCCGACCAGCCCTGTTACACAGGGTAATTATCCGAAATGCGTCTGTTGTCAGCCTATGTGAATCTGAATTCGGCCCCTAGATCCCCCACAGGAGGCAGATCACCATGGCCAAGAACAAGAACCGTAAGCAGGGCGGCTCGCAGAACCGCGCGCCCCAGGCCGAGCAGGCCCACGAGCACGCGCAGCGCACGTCGGCCGAGTCCCACGACTCGCCGGTGTCGCACATCCAGGGCAGCCCCGCGGACGTTGCCCGTAGGCAGCAGAAGCGCTTCGGCCACAACTGAGCGGACCGGCGGGTCCGCCAGGGCTGTTGAGGCCCGGACATCACGGAGGGGCGCACCCGCATCGGGTGCGCCCCTCCGGCACGCGCACGGCTCAGCGGGCCGCGCTCCCGCTCATCCGGCCAGGCAGGACGGGCCGAGCAGCACCTTCAGGTCGCCGAACAGCGCCGGATCCGGCTTCACCCGGTGCCGGTCGAGGCGCAGCACCGTCGTCCTGGTCGGACCCTGGAGCTTGATCCGGACCTCGCTGTCGCCCTTGTGATGGCTGAGGATCTCACCGAGCCGGCTGACCATCGGCGGGGTGACCCGGGTGGCCGGGATGGTGAGGACCACCGGCGCGTTGGTGCCGGCGTTGGACAGGTCCGGAACGGTCAGCTCCATGCCGACCAGCCGCGGCACGTCCTCCCGCTTGTCGAGCCGGCCCTTGACGAACACCACCGCGTCCTCGACGAGTTGGGTGGAGATCAGCTGGTAGCTCGCCGGGAAGAACATGCACTCGATGGAGCCCGCGAGGTCCTCCACGGTGGCGATCGCCCAGGCGTTGCCCTGCTTGGTCATCTTGCGCTGGAGACCCGAGATGATGCCGCCGATCGTCACCACCGCGCCGTCGGCGTGCTCACCGCCGGTCAGCTGCGCGATGCCCGCGTCGGCCTTGTCGGAGAGCACGTGCTCCAGGCCGAAGAGCGGGTGGTCGGAGACGTAGAGACCGAGCATCTCCCGCTCCTGGGCGAGCAGATAGGTCTTGTCCCACTCCTCGTCGGTGAAGACGACGTCGAGGCCGAAGCCGGGTTCGTCGCTCTCCTCCTCGCCCATCCCGCCGAACAGGTCGAACTGCCCCTCGGCCTCCTTGCGCTTCACCGCGACCACGTTGTCGATCATCGTGTCGAAGTGCGCGGTGAGGCCCTTGCGGGTGTGCCCCAGGGAGTCGAAGGCGCCCGCCTTGATCAGCGACTCCGTGGTGCGCTTGTTGCACGCGACCGCCTCGACCTTGTCGAGGTAGTCGGGGAAGGAGCTGTACTTGCCCTTGGCCTTGCGGCTCCTGATGATCGACTCGACCACGTTCGTACCGACGTTGCGGACGGCCTCCAGGCCGAAGAGGATCACGTCGTCGCCCTGCGCGGCGAAGTTGTGCACCGACTCGTTGACGTTCGGCGGGAGCACCTTGATGCCCATGCGCCGGCACTCGTTGAGATAGACGGCCGACTTGTCCTTGTCGTCCTTGACCGAGGTGAGCAGCCCCGCCATGTACTCGGCGGGGTGGTTCGCCTTCAGATACGCGGTCCAGTACGAGACCAGGCCGTACGCGGCCGAGTGCGCCTTGTTGAACGCGTATCCGGCGAACGGGACCAGCACGTCCCACAGCGCCTGGATGGCCTCGTCGCTGTAGCCGTTCTTGCGGGCACCGGCCTGGAAGATGGTGAAGTTCTTCGCCAGTTCCTCGGGCTTCTTCTTGCCCATCACGCGGCGCAGGATGTCGGCCTCGCCGAGCGAGTAGCCCGCGATGATCTGCGCGGCCTTCTGGACCTGCTCCTGGTAGACGATCAGGCCGTAGGTGACGGCCAGGACCTCTTCCAGGGGCTCCTCCAGCTCCTTGTGGATCGGGGTGATCTCCTGGAGCTTGTTCTTGCGCAGCGCGTAGTTGGTGTGCGAGTCCATGCCCATCGGGCCGGGACGGTAGAGCGCCGACACGGCGGAGATGTCTTCGAAGTTGTCGGGCTTCATCAGGCGCAGCAGGGAGCGCATGGGGCCGCCGTCGAACTGGAAGACGCCCAGGGTGTCGCCGCGCTGGAGGAGTTCGAAGGTCTTCGGGTCGTCGAGCGGCAGGGACAGCAGGTCGAGGTCGATGCCCTTGTTGGACTTCACCATCTTGACGGCGTCGTCCATGATCGTCAGGTTGCGCAGGCCGAGGAAGTCCATCTTCAGCAGGCCGAGCGACTCGCACTGCGGGTAGTCCCACTGCGTGATGGTCACGCCGTCCGTGTGCCGCACCCAGATCGGGGCGTGGTCGACGATGGGCTCGCTGGACATGATCACGCCGGCCGCGTGCACACCCATCTGCCGCACCAGGCCCTCGACGCCCTTGGCGGTGTCGATGACCTTCTTGACGTCCGGCTCGTTCTCGTACATGGCGCGGATCTCGCCCGCCTCGTTGTACCGCGGGTGCGAGGGGTTGGTGATGCCGTCGAGGTCGATGCCCTTGCCGAGGACGTCGGCGGGCATGGCCTTGGTGAGCCGGTCGCCCATGGCGTACGGGTAGCCGAGCACGCGCGCGGAGTCCTTGATGGCGTTCTTGGCCTTGATCTTGCCGTAGGTGCCGATCATGGCGACCTTGTCGGCGCCGTACTTCTCGGTCACGTACCTGATCACCTCGACGCGCCTGCGCTCGTCGAAGTCGATGTCGACGTCGGGCATGGAGACGCGCTCGGGGTTGAGGAACCGCTCGAAGATCAGGCCGTGCGGGATCGGGTCGAGGTCGGTGATGCCCATGGCGTAGGCGACGATCGAGCCGGCCGCGGAGCCTCGGCCGGGGCCCACCGCGATGCCGTTGTTCTTGGCCCACATGATGAAGTCGGCGACGACCAGGAAGTAGCCGGGGAACCCCATCTGGATGATGACGTCCATCTCGTACTCGACCTGCTTCTGCCGGTCCTCGGGGACACCGCCCGGGAAGCGGCGGTCCATGCCCCGGCGGACCTCCTCCTTGAACCAGGAGACCTCGGTGTAGCCCTCGGGGATGTCGAACTTGGGCATGAGGTCGCGCTTCTCGAACATGCCCGTGGTGTCGACCATCTCGGCGACCAGGAGCGTGTTGGCGCAGCCCTCCTGCCAGGCGTCCGAGGAGTCGATGGCGTACATCTCGTCCGTGGACTTCAGGTAGTAGCCGGTGCCGTCGAACTTGAAGCGGTCGGGGTCGGAGAGGTTCTTGCCGGTCTGGATGCACAGCAGGGCGTCGTGGGCGGCCGCCTCGTGCGCGTACGTGTAGTGCGAGTCGTTCGTCACCAGCGGCGGGATGCCGAGCTTCCGGCCGATGTCCAGGAGGCCGTCGCGGACCCGGTGCTCGATGTCGATGCCGTGGTCCATCAGCTCCAGGAAGTAACGGTCCTTGCCGAAGATGTCCTGGTAGTCGGCGGCGGCCTTCAGCGCCTCGTCGTACTGGCCGAGCCGCAGCCGGGTCTGCACCTCGCCGGAGGGGCAGCCGGTGGAGGCCACGATCCCCTCGGACCACTGGGAGATGGTCTCCTTGTCCATCCGGGGCCACTTCTGCAGCCAGCCCTCGGCGTAGGCGTCGGAGGAGAGTTTGAAGAGGTTGTGCAGGCCGGTCTTGTTCACCGCCCACATCGTCTTGTGCGTGTAACCACCGGAACCGGAGACGTCGTCCCGCTTCTGGTGCGGCTGTCCCCACTGGATCTTGCGCTTGTTCCGCCGGGACTCGGGGGCGACATACGCCTCGATCCCGATGATCGGGGTCACCCCGGCCTTCTGCGCGGAGTGGAAGAAGTCGTACGCCCCGTGCAGGTTCCCGTGGTCGGACATGGCGATGTGCGTCATGCCCATCTCGTTGCAGGCGTTGAACATGTCCTTCAGCCGCGCGGCACCGTCCAGCAGCGAGTACTGGGTGTGGACGTGCAGGTGCGTGAAGGGCGGCTTCGACACTGGTTCTGCCTCCAAAAAGAACAGTCGTCCACGATCTTCCGACCGGCCGCGGACAGTCTGGGGGGACAGCGTCGAAGTCTATGCCCCGGGACTGACACCGGCCGGGCACTCCCACGTACCTTCGTGCGTTGGCTACGGCAGATACGGCTGTCGTACACGTCATGCACCAGGAGGCACTCCGCGATGTCGGTCACCCCGCTCAACGACGAGCAGCGCGGCGAGGAGATCCTCGCCGTTTTCGACACCGCCTTCGGCGAGCTCCTGGCCGCCGACCCGGCCGCGTTCCGCGTCAAGTTCCGGAAGATGGCCGCCTCGGCCTTCGCCTTCTACCGCGGCACGGCGGGGCTCTTCTACCACGACCTCGACGCCGACCGGCGCGGCGGCCCGTACCTGGACGAGCGCACCTCGCGCGTGTGGATCCACGGCGACCTGCACGCGGAGAACTTCGGCACGTACATGGACTCCAACGGCCGCCTGGTCTTCAACGTGAACGACTTCGACGAGGCCTACGTCGGCCCCTTCACCTGGGACCTGAAGCGCTTCGCCGCCTCCATAGCGCTGGTCGGATACGCGAAGGCGCTCAGCGACGAGCAGATCACCGACCTGGTCGAGGTGTACGCGGCCGCCTACCGGGAGCGGATCCACGCGCTGGCGACGGGCGCGAAGCGCGACGAGGTGCCGCCCTTCACCCTGGACACCGCCGAGGGCCCGCTGCTCGGCGCGCTGCGCGCGGCCCGCTCACTGACCCGCTTCGAGCTGCTGGACTCGATGACGGAGATCCGGGACTTCGAGCGCCGCTTCGCCGCCGGCGGCGGCTCCATCGAGCTGGACGCCGCCACCCGCTACAAGGTGCTCGCGGCCTTCGACGGCTATCTGGAGACCCTTCCCGAGGCGTCCCTGTCCCGCCCGGACTCCTACCGCGTGAAGGACGTGGTGGGGCGGCGCGGGATCGGCATCGGATCGGCCGGTCTGCCGTCGTACAACATCCTCCTGGAGGGGGCCACGGACGCCCTGGAGAACGACGTCGTGATCTACATCAAGCAGGCCCAGACCCCGGCGGTCTCCCGGCACGTCACGGACCCGGCGATCCGGGACTACTTCCAGCACGAGGGCCACCGCACGGTGATCTCGCAGCGTGCCCTGCAGGCGCACGCCGACCCGTGGCTGGGCTGGACCGAGCTGGACGGCGCCGGGCAGCTGGTCGCCGAGGTGTCGCCGTACGCGGTGGACCTGGACTGGAGCGACCTCGACGACCCGGAGGAGATCGCGGCGGTCGTGGCGGACCTCGGCCGGGCCACGGCGTCCATGCACGCGGCGGCCGACGACCAGTCCGGCGAGTCCCTGGTGCCGTTCTCCACCGAGCGGGCCATCGACGCGGCGATCGCCGCCGACGAGGACGGGTTCGCCCCCCTGCTGACCGACTTCGCCCACAGCTACGGCGCCCGCGCCCGCACCGACCACCAGATCTTCGTCGACCTCTTCCGCAACGGCCGCATTCCGGGCCTGTAACCTTCGCGGATTCTCAGGGCCCTTTTAGGGGCCTCCTACGCGAGTACGTGACAGACTCTGCACCGCTATGGACATATCCGGGACCCAGCTCAGAGCCGTGCGCGCGGCGCTGTTCACGGCCTTCGTCGTGACGCTCAGCACCGCGTCGCACGTGCTGCTGTCCCGGGCCCCGCTGCCGGTCACGACGGTGGCCGCGGTCGCCGCCGGGGTGTTCTGCACGGCGTACGCGCTGGCCGGCCGCGAACGCGGCTTCGGCCGGATCGCCGCCCTGCTGATCCCGCTGGAGCTGGCCGCCGACACGGTCTTCACCACCGGCCAGCACGCCTGCTACGGCCGGGCGGGCGGCCCCGTCACCGGCCCGCTGCGCGCGGTCGGCTTCGACGTGCTGTGCCACGGCGCGGTGGGCACTCCGCTGGCGCAGATGGCCGGCGGCTCCCGCGCCTCGGCGGTCCTCGCGCACGCCGACCCGGCCGCCGCCTGGCTGCTGCTCGCCGCGCACGTCTGCGTCGGCCTGCTGGCCGCCGCGTGGCTGCGCCGGGGCGAGCGCGCCCTGACCCAGCTGCTGCGCGCGGTCGCCGCCACCACCTTCCGGCCGCTGCTCCTCGCGGTCGCCGCGGGCACGGTCCGGCCGGCCGCGGTACGGCGGCGGCCGCGTCCGGTGCCGCGCACGGCCGCCGCCCGCGAGCTGGTGCTGGTGCACTCCCTGGGACGGCGCGGACCGCCGAGCTCCGGGGCGCCCGCACGGCCTCTCGCCTTCGCCTGAGCGCCCCTCCTCCCGAGCACGTCCCTCGTCCGAGCAGGACGAGTCCCTCACACGTATTCCGCGTACGACACGTGCGCGTCCCCAAGGGAGATCACCGACATGAGCAAGCGCAACAGCGCGGCCGCCAAGACCGCCGCCCGGGAGCGGCTGCGCGTCGAGCGCGAGAAGCAGGCCAAGCGCGCGAAGGCCAAGCGGCAGCTCATCGTGGCCGGCTCGATCGTGGCCGTGCTGGCCGCGGCGGGCGGCATAGGCTACGCCGTCGTCCAGAGCAACAAGCCCGCCCACTGGGAGAGCGTCAAGAGCGAGAAGCTCGTCAAGCCGGCGAACACCAGCGGCGAGAACGGCACGACGGTCGTCATCGGCAAGGCGAGCGCCAAGAAGACCCTCGCCATGTACGAGGACCCGCGCTGCCCCATCTGCGCCCAGTTCGAGCAGACGGTCGGACCGACCGTGGACAAGGACGTCGCGGACGGCAAGTACAAGATCCAGTACGTGGGCGCGACCTTCCTCGACGACAAGCTCACCGGCGAGGGCTCCAAGAACGGGCTGAGCGCTCTCGGCGCGGCGCTGAACGTCAGTCCCGAGGCGTTCCTCGAGTACAAGTCCGCGATGTACTCGAAGAAGTACCACCCCGACGAGACCGACGACAAGTTCAAGGACGACGCCTACCTGATCAAGGTGGCGGACACGGTCCCGGCCCTGAAGGGCAACACGAAGTTCCAGACCGCCGTGAAGAACGGCACCTTCGACAAGTGGGCTCTGCTCATGAGCGAGAAGTTCGACACGGACAGCAAGAAGTACAACATCCAGGGAACGCCGTCCCTCGTGATGGACGGCAAGCTCGTCAACGGCGCCAACGGCAGCGCCCCGATGACCGTCGCCGACTACGAGACCGCGATGGCCGCGGCCCTCAAGGGCTGAGCAGCAAACGGAATGCCCCGGACCGCTTATGCGGTCCGGGGCATTCCGTTTTTTCGACTCCCGACCGTGAATGCCGGGGGAACGAAATCAAGACAAGTAAAGGGATACACATCCGCCATCCTCGTCCGGGCAAAGAAAAGCCGTTTACATTCAACATTTGATCAAGGTAGCGTTCACGCCGCACCCGGACATGACACGTTGCGGAGGAAAGATGAGATTCAAGAAAGCCCTCGTGACCGCTGCCGCCACCGTTGCCGTACTGGGCGGCGTAACCGTGGGCGGGGCGGCCCCGGCCAGCGCGGACACGACGTACGGATGCGGGAGCACCGGCCCCAACAATTCCGACGGCGAACTCAAGGTCGTGGTCGGGCACCTTCGGAACGGACCGTTCGAGTCGTGTACGCAGACCCAGTCGGTGGCCCCGGGTACGGCATTTCACGCCTGGTGCGGTGTCTACAACACGTCCGGGAATTTCTGGGTGTACGGGCGCGTGGGCAGCGGCCAGACCAAAGGCTGGATCTACTCCGGGAACCTTTCCTTGTCCTCCGGGTCGGTAAACATCTGCTGACGCCGTCTCCGTGACGGCCCACGAGGTCGGCGCCTGACGCGTGGCCGAACATCAGGCGAACCTCTTTCCGGTTCGCCTGATCCCGGCGCTACTCGTCAGTAATCTGATCGCCCGTGACCAGTAGACACAGAGCATCCACGAGCGCCGGCACCCCGTCCGAGCGCCCCGGCGTCCTCGCCCCCCGCCGCCGTACGGTCGTCAAGGCCGCGGCGGCGACCGCTGTTCTGGCCGCCCCGTTCGCCGCCGCGCTGCCGGCCCGGGCTGCCTCGGACGCCCCCGCCTTCCTGCACGGCACCGCCTCCGGCGACCCGCTGCCCGACGGCATCCTGCTGTGGACCCGGGTGACCCCGACCGCCGACGCCCTGCCCGGCTCCGGGGTCGGCCCGGACACCGAGGTCAGCTGGGTCGTCGCCACCGACAGGGCGCTGACGAACGTCGTCTCCCGGGGCTCCGTCACCGCGACCGCGGCCTCCGACCACACGGTCAAGGCCGACATCCGCGGGCTGGCGCCGGCCACCGACTACTTCTTCCGCTTCTCGGCCGGTGGCACGGACTCGCCGGTCGCCCGCACCCGCACCGCGCCGGCCGCCGACGCCGCCGTCCCCGGCCTGCGGTTCGGCGTGGTCTCCTGCACCAACTGGGAGGCCGGCTACTTCGCCGCCTACCGCCACCTGGCCGCCCGGGGCGACCTGGACGCCTGGCTGCACCTGGGCGACTACATCTACGAGTACGGCACCGGCGAGTACGGCACCCGCGGCACCGTGGTGCGGCAGCACGCGCCCACCCACGAGATCATCACGCTCGCCGACTACCGCATACGGCACGGCCTGTACAAGACCGACCCCGACCTGCAGGCCCTGCACGCCAAGGCGCCGGTGATCGCGATCTGGGACGACCACGAGTTCGCCAACGACTCCTGGTCCGGCGGTGCCCAGAACCACACCGAGGGCGCCGAGGGCACCTGGACGGCCCGGCAGGCCGCCGCCAAGCAGGCCTACTTCGAGTGGATGCCGGTCCGCCCGGCCATCGCCGGCACCACCTACCGCCGGCTGCGCTTCGGCAAGCTCGCCGACCTCTCCCTGCTCGACCTGCGCTCCTTCCGCTCCCAGCAGGTGTCCACGGGCAGCGGCGCGGTCGACGACCCGGACCGCACCATCACCGGCCGTGCCCAGCTCGACTGGCTGAAGGCCGGGCTGACGGCCTCCGACACCACCTGGCGGCTGGTCGGCAACTCGGTGATGATCTCGCCGTTCGCCATCGGCTCGCTCTCCGCCGACCTGCTGAAGCCGCTCGCCAAGCTGCTGGGCCTGCCCCAGGACGGCCTCGCCCTCAACACCGACCAGTGGGACGGCTACACCGACGACCGCCGCGAGCTGCTGGCCCACCTGCGTGCCCACGCGATCGGCAACACGGTCTTCCTGACCGGCGACATCCACATGGCGTGGGCCAACGACGTGCCCGTCGACGCCGGGACCTACCCGCTGTCCGCCTCGGCCGCCACCGAGTTCGTGGTCACCTCGGTGACCTCGGACAACCTGGACGACATCCTCAAGGTCTCCCCCGGCGTCGTCTCCACCGTCGCCGCCCCGGTCATCCAGCTGGCCAACCGCCACGTGCACTGGGTCGACACCGACCGGCACGGCTACGGCGTCCTGGACATCACCGCCGACCGGGCGCAGATGGACTACTACGTCCTCTCCGACAAGACGAAGGCCGACGCCACCGCGTCCTGGGAGCGGTCGTACCGCACCCGCAGCGGCACCCAGAAGGTCGAGCGCACCTACGACCCGGTGTAACCGTCGGCTACAGCGTGTCGAGGAAGCCGAGGGCCACCCGCCAGGTGGCCTCGGCGGCCTCCTCGTCGTAGTCCGGCAGGCCGGGGTCGGTGTAGAGGTGCCCGGCGCCCGGGTACCGGTAGATCTCCACGTCGGCGCCCGCCCGGCCCATCTGCAGGTACCAGGCGCTCAGCCAGTCGTCCGTCTCGAAGGCGTCCGGCTCGGCCACGTGCAGCTGCACCGGCAGCCCGTCCACCGCGGCGTTCGGCGCGATGTCCGAGGTGCCGTGCAGGAGCAGCAGCCCCCGCGCCCGCTCGTCGCCCAGTCCCAGCGTCTGCGCGATCGACGCGCCCAGCGAGAACCCCGCGTACACCAGCCCGCGCTCCGAGTACGGCGCCGCCGCCAGCACGGCCCGCTTCAGCAGCTCGTCCTTGCCGATCGACTCGTTGAACTCCATCCCGTCCTCGACCGCGTCGAACGTGCGCCCCTCGAAGAGGTCGGGCGTCCACACCTCGTGCCCGGCGGCACGCAGCCGGTCCGCCGCCTCGCGCACGGCGGGCCTGAGGCCATGGGTCGAGTGAAAGAGCATGATGTTCATGCGCCCATGGTGCCAGCCGTCGCGGGCGGCCCCGACCCGGTCCCTGCGGCCGGGCACCGGTCGGCACCGGCCTGGCAGTGACATCCTTCTCACCCTCCCGCAGGTTCAGGACCCCGCGGATCCGGTTACGTTCGAAGCCATGGAGATGGAGAACGTACTCCGCCCGCTGATCGTGGTCGGCGGCGCCGTCGTCCTCACCCTGCTGATCGGCTGGGCGACCGACCAACTGCTGCGCAAGGCCGACGCACGGCACAGCGAGACACCCCTGTGGGGGCTGCTGCGCCGCGGCCGCGTCCCCTACCAGCTGGTGCTCTGCTCGGGCCTGCTCAGAGGCTCCTACGACCAGGCCGAGGTGCTCCTGGGGCACCGGGTGGCCGTGGGCCAGATGCTGTCGCTGGTGCTGATCGGGTCGACCGCCTGGCTGGTGGTGCGCATCGCGTCGGCGATCGTGCAGACCTCGTACTCCCGGTACGCCCGCGCCCACCACGACGCCGCCCGGGTCCGCCGGGTGCGCACCCAGGTCTCGCTGATCATGCGCGTGGTCACGGCGATCGTCGGTGTGGTGGCCGCGGCGGCGATGCTGCTGACCTTCCCCGCGATGCGGGCGGCCGGCGCCTCACTGCTGGCCTCCGCGGGCATCGTCGGCATCGTCGCCGGTGTGGCCGCGCAGTCCACGCTGAGCAACATGTTCGCGGGTCTGCAGATCGCCTTCGGCGACATGGTGCGCCTGGGCGACACGGTCGTGGTCGACGGCGAGTGGGGCACGGTCGAGGAGATCACCCTGACCTTTCTGACGGTACGGACCTGGGACGAGCGCCGGATCACGATGCCGGTGTCGTACTTCACCTCCAAACCCTTCGAGAACTGGTCGCGGGGCACCCCGGAGATGACCGGGATCGTCTACTGGCACCTGGACCACTCGGCGCCGATCGAGGCGATGCGGGAGCGGCTGCGCGACATCCTGCGCGAGTGCCCCGCCTGGGACGGACGGGCCTACGGCCTGGTGGTCACCGACTCCACGCCGAACACCATCCAGGTGCGGGCCCTGGTGACCGCCAAGGACTCGGACGACGTCTGGACGGCCCGGGTCGCCGTCCGCGAGCAGATGATCACCTGGCTGGCCGCCGAGCACCCGTACGCGCTGCCCCGGGTGAACACGGCCGACGCGGTCCTTTCGCAGGGCGGGATCATCCCCTCCCAGGACGGCGCGGACCAGGGCCACCGGCTGCACGCACCGCCCCGCACCGGCCCCTGACCGCGCCCGCGCCCCCGGTCAGTGGCCGCGTTCGGCGCCTCCGTTGACCTGGATGATCTGGGAGGTGATGTGCCCGGCGGCCGGGGACGCCAGCCAGTGCAGGGTGGCGGCGACGTCACCCGGCGTCCCGGCCCGCCCGGTGGAGGTCTCGGCGACGAGCCTCGCCCGCCGGGCCTCCTCGATCGGGCCGCCGAAGAAATCGGTGTCGTCGATGTATCCGGGCGCGACCACGTTCACGGTGACCCCGCGCGGTCCCAGCTCTCTGGCCAGGTCGTGGGCATAGGGGTGCAGGGCGGCCTTGGCGGCGGCGTAGGAGCCGGTGCCCGAGCCCCGGAACGCCGCGATGGAGCTGAGGAACAGCACCCGCCCGCCGGGGTCGGCGAGCCGGTCCTTCAGGGCCTCGGTGAGCAGCACCGCGGTCAGCGTGTTCTGCCGGAAGTTGCCGCTCCACACGCGGGCGGCGACGTCGAGCGGATCTCCGGACCCGGCGTCGGGTGCGAACGCCGCGTTCCCCCCGGCGCTGTGGACGAGCACGTCCACGGTCCCGAACTCCTCCGCGACGAACCTCGCCACGTCCCGCACATCGGCCGTCTCGGTCAGGTCGGCGGCCCGCACGACGGCGCCCGGCACCCCCGCCTTCTCCAGCACCTCTCTGCGCCGCCCGAGCAGCAGCACCCGGTCCCCGTCGGCCGCGAACGCCGACGCGGTCGCCAGTCCGATCCCTGTTCCTCCACCACTGATCACAATGTTCCGAGCCATGATCCGAGACTACGAGGGGGACGCCGCCGCTGCCTTCGGATGTCCACAGCCGCCACAGGTTCGTATGACTGCCGCCACACGCACAGACGTGCGGTGCCGGGGGCGCGGGCGGGACGTCACCTAAGGCTGCGGACGTCCAGATGGCGCAGCACCCGGTCCACGATCTCCGGGTCCGCCCCCGGCTCGCTGCGGGCCGCCAGCACCTCGTGCCGCGCCGCGCTGAGCATCTCCGACTGGATCCGCCGGACCCTCTTCAGCCGCCGGACCCGTTTGTCGTGGCCCTCGCGCCGTTCGTCCTCCGCCACGTCGGGACTGATCCGGAACCCGATCTCGAAGGCGCGCCGCAGCATCTGCTCGGACAGTTCCTCCGGCAGCTCCTCGACCTGCTCGATCTCCCGCAGCCGGCGCCGGGCCGCCTTCGCCGCGCGCAGCGCCAGGTCCTTCTCGATCTCCTTCTCGTGCTCGGTGTCGGCCCGCACCCCCAGCCGCCGCACCAGCCACGGCAGCGTCAGCCCCTGGAGCACCAGCGTGGCCATGATCACGCCGAAGGCGATGAAGACGATCTCGTCACGGTCCGGAAAGGGCGATCCGTCGTCGGTCCTGAGTGGAATGGCCAGCGCCAGCGCCACCGACGCCACCCCGCGCATCCCGGACCACCACATCACGACCGTCTCCCGCCAGCTGGTCGGGATCTCCTCGTCGTAGTCCCGGCGGGCGTGCAGCCGCTTGGTCAGCCAGGTCGCGGGCAGCAGCCAGAGCAGCCGTACGACGACGACCACGCCCACTACCGCGGCCGCCCAGCCGAGCAGCTCGCCCCAGCGGCCGGACGCCGTGCGGATCGCGTTGTGCAGCTCCAGGCCGATCAGTCCGAACGCGACACCGGTGACGAGCGTGTCGACGATGTCCCAGAAGGTGTAGCCGGCGAGCCGGGTCATCACGTCGTCGGCGTCGGTGGCGTACTCGGCGATGAACAGCGCGGTGGTGAGCACCGCGAGCACCCCGGAGCCGTGCAGCTCCTCGGCGACGACGTAGGAGACGTACGGGACGAGCAGGGTGAGGCCGATCTGGAGCGTCGGGTCGCCGAGCACGTCCATCAGCTTGTTCGCGCCCCAGCCGAGCACCAGCCCCACGGCGACCGCGACCACCGCGGAGAGCAGGAAGTCCAGCCCGGCCCGCCACGGCGAGAACGTGCCGCTGATCACCGCGGCGATCGCCACGTGGTACAGCACGATGGCCGTGACGTCGTTGAAGAGGCCCTCGCCCTCCAGGATCGACACCAGCCGCCGCGGCAGCCCGAGCTGTCCGGCGACGGCGGTCGCGGCGACCGGGTCGGGCGGGGCGACCAGGGCGCCCAGCGCGACCGCGGCGGCGATCGGCAGCCCGGGCACGATCGCGCTCGCGACGGCCGCCACGCACAGCGTGGTGACGAACACCAGGGCCACGGCGAGCAGGAAGATCGGCCGTTTGTTGGCCGTGAACTGCCGCCACGAGGTCCGCCGTACCGCCGCGTAGAGCAGCGGTGGCAGCAGGCCGGGAAGGATCAGCTCGGGCGGGATGTTCACGTTCGGCACGAAGTCGGCGACCGCGAGGACGATCCCGAACAGCGTCATCAGCACGGGCGCCGGCAGGCCGAGCCGGTCCCCGACCGGGACGCTCACCAGGGCCCCGAGCAGCAGCACGAACAACAGGGCCAGCTGATCCACGGCTTGCGCTCCGGGAGTCGACGATCACACGGCAGGTCTCAAGCGTGCCACGTACCCCGAGAACCCCGTCTACAGCACGCGGCGCATCCCCTGGTGCGGGATGCCCGCCTCCGCGTACCGCGGGCCGTACGGCTCGTATCCCAGCCGTTCGTAGAAGCCCAGCGCGTGCGTCTGCGCGTGCAGGTCGACCACGGTCAGGCCACGCGCGCGTGCGGCCTCCTCGATGGCCCGGACCAGGGCCACGCCGACGCCGAGGCCGCGGGCCTCCTCGGCCACCGCGAGCCGGCCCAGGGAGCCCAGGGACGGGTCGCCGCCGGTCTTGGCCGCGGCCGCCGCGCCGTACAGCAGCCGGCCGGTGCCGAGCGCGACGCCGTCCGCGCGGACGGCCAGCACGTGCAGGGCGGTGGCGTCGTACTCGTCGTACTCCAGGTCCTCGGGGACGCCCTGCTCGACCACGAAGACCTGCTTGCGCAGGCTGAAACAGGCGTCCAGGTCGGCGGGGTCCTCGGCGATGCGCACCTGGTACGCGCGCGTGCTCATCCGTACGTCTCCTCGCGGACCTGGTCCAGCGCCTTCTGCAGGTCGGCCGGGTAGTCGCTCTCGAACTCGACCCACTCGCCGTCCCCGGGGTGCTCGAAGCCGAGCCGGACCGCGTGCAGCCACTGGCGGGTCAGGTGCAGCCGCTTGGCGAGGGTCGGGTCGGCGCCGTAGGTGAGGTCACCGACGCAGGGGTGGCGGTGGGCCGACATGTGGACGCGGATCTGGTGGGTGCGGCCGGTCTCCAGCTTCACGTCCAGCAGGGAGGCCGCGCGGAACGCCTCGATGAGGTCGTAGTGGGTCACGGAGGGCTTGCCGTCGGCCGTGACCGCCCACTTGTAGTCGTGCTGGGGGTGGCGGCCGATGGGGGCGTCGATGGTGCCGCTGGTCGGGTCGGGGTGACCCTGGACGAGCGTGTGGTAGCGCTTGTCGACCGTGCGCTCCTTGAACTGGCGCTTCAGCGACGTGTACGCCCGCTCCGACTTGGCGACCGCCATCAGACCCGAGGTGCCCACGTCGAGGCGGTGCACGATGCCCTGGCGCTCGGCGGCGCCGGAGGTGGAGATGCGGTAGCCGGCCGCCGCCAGGCCGCCGATCACGGTGGGGCCCGTCCAGCCCGGCGAGGGGTGCGCGGCCACTCCCACCGGCTTGACGATCACGACCACGTCCTCGTCGTCGTGCACGATCTCCATGCCCTCGACGGGCTCCGCGACGATCTGCACGGGCGCGGGCGCCCCCGGCATCTCGACCTCCAGCCAGGCCCCGCCGCGCACCCGCTCGGACTTGCCGACCACCGAGCCGTCGACCTGGACCTTGCCCGCCGCGGCCAGCTCGGCCGCCTTGGTGCGGGAGAAGCCGAACATGCGGGAGATGGCGGCGTCGACGCGCTCGCCCTCCAGGCCGTCGGGCACGGGCAGGGTTCGGATCTCGGGAAGCGTGCTCACCCGTCGAGTATGCCGGACCGCGCGGACCGCGCCGTACGCACGTCCGTACGCCCCGCTCCGGTCCCGGTCAGTCCTTGTGGACGGTGCCGTCCGGGTCGAGGCCCCGGAAGGAGAGCAGCACGATCAGGACGCCGCCGCAGACGATCGCCGAGTCGGCCAGGTTGAACACCGCGAAGCCCTTCGGCGCGATGAAGTCCACGACCTGCCCCTCGAAGACCCCCGGCGAGCGGAAGACCCGGTCGGTGAGGTTCCCGAGCGCGCCGCCCAGCAGCAGGCCCAGGGCGATCGCCCAGGGGAAGCTGTAGAGCTTGCGCGCCAGGCGGAAGATGACGACGATCACGGCCGCCGCGATCAGCGTGAAGATGATCGTGAAGGCACCGCCGAACCCGAAGGCCGCCCCCGGGTTGCGGATCGCGTGGAACTCCAGCCAGTCGCCGATCACCTCGATCGGCGCGTGGTGTTCCAGCTTGGCGACCACGATCATCTTGCTGACCAGGTCGAGGACGTACGCGAAGGCGGCCACCGCGAACAGCACGGCGATGCGGCGCCCGCGCCCGGGTCGCCGTCCGGCCGGGGCCGGCTGCTGATCCGCACCGGCCGCGTCGGGCGTCGCCGTCCGCTCGCCGCCGTCGTCCGGGGTGTCCGGCGTACCGATGATGCGCTCCGCCTCTGCCACGTGAGTCCCTCAACCTAGGTGCCTGCCTCGGGACGAGACTACGGCACACCCCACGCGACCCCGGTGCTCAGTAGCGGCGTTCCTGCTTCTGCTTGCACTCGACGCACAGGGTGGCCCTCGGGAAGGCCTGCATCCGGGCCTTGCCGATGGGGTTGCCGCAGTTCTCGCAGAGCCCGTAGGTACCGGCGTCCAGCTTCTGCAGGGCCCGTTCGGTCTGTTCGAGCATCTCGCGCGCGTTGGCGGCCAGCGCCAGTTCGTGCTCGCGCGTGATGTTCTTGGTGCCCGTGTCGGCCTCGTCGTCGCCCGCTCCGTCCCCGGAGTCCCGCATCAGGCCGGCCAGGGCGTTCTCGGAGGTCTCGATCTCGGTGCGCAACCGCATCGCCTCGGTCGTCAGCTCCGTGCGCGCCTCGGCGACCTCCTCGGGCGTCCACGGGTCCTCGCCCGGACGCACCGCGAGCTCGCCCGGGGCCGCCGTGGCGACCCGGGCCTTGGGAACGGCGGTCTCCGCCGCCGCAGCGGCCGTGCCAGGGGTCTTCTTCGCAACCACCGTCGTGGCTCCCGTCTGCTTCGCGGCCCGCGCCGCGCCCGCTTTCTTGCCCGTGCTCTTCTTGGCCGTGCTCTTCGCCGCCGCGGCCTTGGACGCGCCCTTGGCCGGCTTGTCCACGACGTGCTCGGCCGCCGCGGACGCCCTCCGCCCGGTCGTCGTCTTCCCTGTCGTCGTCTTCCCGGTCGTCGCCTTCTTCACCGGCGCCTTCTTCGCCGGTGGCTTCTTCACCGGCGCCTGCTGTGCGGCCGTCTTCTTGGCGGTGCGCTTCTCACCCGAGTCGGAGGCGGCCGCGCCCCTGGACCGGCCGGACGCCGACTGCTGTACGGCGGTCTTCTTCGCCACCATGGCCGCGGCCCCTTCACATATTGTGATCTTGCACGCGAATCGTGCTGGGACGATAAATCGACTCGAGTCCCGCGGCAACGGGGCACGCCGCCCGATCCGCCTGCCCCACACCCCCCTCGCAGCAGGTATGCATGCGTTGTGCCCAGCTCCCCGCGGGGTAATCCGCCGAGCCGGACATCCCAGGATGCGAACGCGCGTACCTCGCCATTCGGGTCATCCGTGCCACCGGACCGGCCCGCGCCGTCCGGGCCCGGGAGGGCTCCCGGAAATCGGGTCGGCCGCTGTCCGCGCGGCGCCGTACACTGGGCGGAGCGAGAAGCATGGATGGGGACGAGTAGCGGCGTACGCAGCCCAGAGCGACCCGGGGACGGTGGAAGCCCGGGGGCGAGCGCGACGCGAAGATCACCCCGGAGCCGCCGGAAGAAAGCCGCAGCAGGCAAGCAGCGGCGAGTAGAACCGGTTTCGCGACCCCAATGAGGGGGCTCACCGGCGCGCACGGCGTCCGGCGGGCCAAGGAGGGTGGTACCGCGGGAGCGCGCCGCACACGGCGTACGGAAGACACGGCTCTCGTCCCTCCGACGGAAGGCAGCAAGTCCGTTGGAGGAAGCTCGCAGATGACAGCGCCGACGTACCGCCAGGTGCCCGCCCAGGTCGACCTGCCCGCCCTCGAGCACGCCGTGCTCGACTTCTGGCGTGAGCAGAAGATCTTCGCCAAGACCCTGGAGCAGTCCGAGGGCCGCCCGGAGTGGGTGTTCTACGAGGGCCCGCCCACCGCCAACGGCATGCCCGGTGCCCACCACATCGAGGCGCGCGTCTTCAAGGACGTCTTCCCCCGCTTCCGCACCATGCGCGGCTACCACGTGGCCCGCAAGGCCGGCTGGGACTGCCACGGCCTGCCCGTGGAGCTGGCGGTCGAGAAGGAGCTCGGCTTCAGCGGCAAGCAGGACATCGAGGCCTACGGCATCGCCGAGTTCAACGCCAAGTGCCGCGAGTCGGTGACCCGCCACACCGACGCCTTCGAGGCGCTGACGACCCGCATGGGGTACTGGACCGACCTCGACGACGCCTACCGGACGATGGACCCCGAGTACGTCGAGTCGGTCTGGTGGTCGCTGAAGACGATCTTCGACAAGGGTCTGCTGGTCCAGGACCACCGCGTCGCCCCCTGGTGCCCGCGCTGCGGCACCGGCCTGTCCGACCACGAGCTGGCGCAGGGCTACGAGACGGTCGTCGACCCCTCCGTGTACGTCCGTTTCCCGCTCACCTCCGGTCCGCTCGCCGGCCAGGCCGCGCTCCTGGTGTGGACGACCACCCCGTGGACCCTGGTGTCCAACACGGCGGTCGCCGCACACCCCGAGGTCACCTACGTCGTCGCCACCGACGGCACCGAGAGGCTCGTCGTGGCCGAACCGCTCGTCGCCAAGGCACTGGGCGAGGGCTGGGAGACCACCGGCGAGTCCTTCACCGGCGCCGAGATGGAGCGCTGGACCTATCAACGTCCGTTCGAGCTCGTCGAGTTCCCGGAGCCGGCGCACTACGTCGTCAACGCCGAGTACGTCACGACCGAGGACGGTACGGGTCTGGTCCACCAGTCCCCCGCCTTCGGTGAGGACGACCTCAAGGTCTGCCGCGCCTACGGCCTGCCGGTGGTGAACCCGGTCCGTCCGGACGGCACCTTCGAGGAGGACGTCCCGCTGGTCGGCGGCGTCTTCTTCAAGAAGGCCGACGAGAAGCTCACCGAGGACCTGGCGCAGCGCGGCCTCCTCTTCAAACACCTGCCGTACGAGCACAGCTACCCGCACTGCTGGCGTTGCCACACCGCGCTGCTCTACTACGCGCAGCCGTCCTGGTACATCCGCACCACGGCCGTCAAGGACCGGCTGCTGCAGGAGAACGAGAACACCAACTGGTTCCCGGACACCGTCAAGCACGGCCGGTACGGCGACTGGCTGGACAACAACATCGACTGGGCGCTGTCCCGCAACCGCTACTGGGGCACCCCGCTGCCGATCTGGCGCTGCGAGGAGGACCACCTCACGGTTGTCGGCTCCCGCGCGGAGCTCACCGAGCTGACCGGCACCGACCAGTCGGAGCTGGACCCGCACCGCCCGTTCATCGACGACGTCACCTTCGCCTGCCCCCGGTGCGCGAAGACGGCCACGCGCGTGCCGGAGGTCATCGACGCCTGGTACGACTCGGGTTCGATGCCGTTCGCGCAGTGGGGCTACCCGCACAAGAACAAGGAGCTGTTCGAGAGCCGCTACCCGGCGCAGTTCATCTCCGAGGCCATCGACCAGACCCGCGGCTGGTTCTACACGCTGATGGCGGTCGGCACGCTGGTCTTCGACAAGTCCAGCTACGAGAACGTGGTCTGCCTCGGCCACATCCTCGCCGAGGACGGCCGCAAGATGTCCAAGCACCTGGGCAACACCCTGGAGCCGATCCCGCTGATGGACCGGCACGGGGCGGACGCGGTGCGGTGGTTCATGGCGGCCGGCGGCTCGCCGTGGGCGGCCCGCCGGGTGGGCCACGGCACCATCCAGGAGGTCGTCCGCAAGACCCTGCTGACGTACTGGAACACGGTCGCCTTCCAGGCGCTGTACGCCCGTACGTCGAACTGGGCGCCGTCCGCGGCGGACCCGGCCCCGGCCGACCGCCCGCTCCTGGACCGCTGGCTGCTGTCCGAGCTGCACGCCCTGACCGACCAGGTGACGCAGGCGCTGGAGGCGTACGACACCCAGCGGGCCGGCAAGCTGCTGTCCGCGTTCGTCGACGACCTGTCGAACTGGTACGTCCGCCGGTCGCGCCGCCGCTTCTGGCAGGGCGACAAGGCCGCGCTGCGCACGCTGCACGAGGTCGTGGAGACCGTCACCAAGCTGATGGCCCCGCTGACCCCGTTCATCACCGAGCGGGTGTGGCAGGACCTGGTGGCGCCGGTCACCCCGGGGGCGCCGGAGTCGGTGCACCTGGCGTCCTGGCCGGAGGCGGACCTGTCCGCGATCGACCCGGAGCTGTCGAAGCAGATGGTTCTGGTACGACGGCTCGTGGAACTCGGCCGGGCCACGCGCGCGGAGTCGGGCGTGAAGACGCGGCAGCCGCTGTCCCGGGCGCTGGTCGCGGCGGTCGGCTTCGACGCGCTCGACAAGGAACTGCACGCGCAGATCACCGACGAGCTGAACGTGTCGTCGCTGGCGTCGCTGTCCGATGTGGGCGGCTCGCTGGTGGACACCACGGCCAAGGCCAACTTCCGGGCGCTGGGCAAGCGGTTCGGCAAGCGGGTGCAGGAGGTCGCCAAGGCGGTCGCCGCGGCGGACGCGGCCGCGCTGTCGCTGGCGCTGCGCGAGGGCACGGCGTCGGTGGAGGTCGAGGGGGAGACCGTGACGCTCGCCCCGGACGAGGTGATCATCACGGAGACGCCGCGTGAGGGCTGGTCGGTGGCGTCGGACTCCGGTGCGACCGTCGCGCTCGACCTGGAGATCACGGAGGAGCTGCGGCAGGCGGGCCTCGCGCGGGACGCGATCCGGCTGATCCAGGAGGCGCGCAAGAACAGCGGGCTGGACGTGGCCGACCGGATCGCGCTCAGGTGGGTGTCGACGGATCCGGCGGTGATCGCGGCGCTGGCGGAGCACGCTCCGTTGATCGCCGACGAGGTGCTGGCGACGGACTTCGCGCAGGGTGAGGGGGACGAGGGTTACGGCACCCCCTTCACCGATGAAGGGCTGTCACTGACGTTCCGGCTGCGCAAGGCGTAGGCGGCACCGGCCTGAACGGGAAGGGCCCGGTCTCCACGGGGGCCGGGCCCTTCCCGTACGTGCGGGCCGGAGCGCTCACCGTGCGCGGTTCCCCGCGCCCCTGGTGGGGTCGGTGGGCGCTCGTGAGAGGCGGGGCGGGACGCAACCCGCGTAAAAGGGCGGGGCCCCGGATCGGAATCCGGGGCCCCGCCCTGTGAACGCTTGCCGACGCCTACGGCGTTACGCCGCCGTCAGTTGTCGTCCTCGTCGATGAGGAAGCCGCGCATCGGGGACGGCGCCTGGCCCATCGGGGAGGGGCCCTGCGGGCGTACCGGTGCCATCGGCTGGGTCATCGCCGGCGTCATCTGCTGCTGGCCGCCGTAGGACGGGGCAGCGGGGGACGGGCCGCCGCCCATCGACGGGTTGCCGCCGTAGGACGGGGCGCTCGCGCCGGCCGGGGCCATGGAGGGCGCCGGGGACGGCGGGAGGGAGGCGGTGGCCGGGGTGCGCGGCGGCGCCAGGCTGTCGTCGGCCTGGGTCTCCAGCTGACGCAGCTGCGACTCCAGGTACGACTTCAGACGCGTGCGGTACTCGCGCTCGAAGCCGCGCAGGTCCTCGACCTTGCGCTCCAGCGTGGCGCGCGCGGACTCCAGGGAGCCCATGGCGACGCGGTGCTTCTCCTGCGCGTCCCGCTCCAGCGCGTCGGCCTTGGCACGGGCGTCACGCTCCAGACCCTCGGCGCGGCTGCGGGCCTCACCGACGATCTTGTTGGCCTCGGAGCGGGCCTCGGCGATCGCCTGGTCGGCGGTCTGCTGGGCCAGCGAGAGGACGCGGGCGGCACTGTCGCCACCGGGGCCCTGACCGGGACCGCCCATGGGACCACCCATGGGGCCGCCCATCGGACCACCCATCTGCTGCTGCATGGGGGGCTGACCCATCGGACCCGGGCCCATGCCCTGGCCCATCGGACCGGGACCCTGACCCATGCCGCCCTGGCCCATCGGACCCTGACCCATGCCGCCCTGGCCCATGCCGCCCTGGCCCATCGGGCCCTGACCCATGGGGCCCTGGCCCATCGGACCGGGACCCTGCGGACCGCCCTGGCCACTGGGACCGGCCGGCAGCTGCGGGGCACCGCTCGGCAGCTGCGGGGGGCCACCCATGGGGCCACCCATCTGCTGCTGCGGCGGGCCCGATATTCCGGCGGGCACCGGAGCGCCGGGACCTCGCATGCCCTGCTGCGGCATGCCGCCCTGCTGCGGCATCCCACCCTGCTGGGGCATGCCGCCCTGCTGGTCCTGCGGCTCCGGGGGCTTGCGCATGTTCTGCTGGTTCTGGGCGGCGGCACGGGTGGCCGCGGCCAGTTTGGCGCGCAGGTCCTCGTTCTCGCGGAGCAGACGGGTCAGCTCGGCTTCGACCTCGTCGAGGAAGGCATCGACCTCGTCCTCGTCATAGCCTTCTCGGAGGCGGACGGTCGTGAACTGCTTGTTCCGCACGTCCTCGGGGGTCAACGGCATCTCTTCACCTCAACGTAGTCGTCGGCGTTCGGCAAGACGGTAGGTCACATCGCTCATCACAGCCGACCAACGATCGCGATCAGGATGTAGACGATGATCATCAGTACGAAGAAGGACAGGTCGAGCGCCACGCCCCCGAGACGCAGCGGCGGGATGAACCGCCGCAGAAGCTTGAGCGGTGGATCGGTGACAGTGTAGGTGGCCTCAAGTACGACCACCATCGCCTTGCCGGGTTGCCATGAGCGGGCGAACTGGAACACGTAGTCCATGACCAACCGGAAGATGAGCACGATGAGGAAGCACATCAGCGCGATGTAGATCACATCAAGGAACACGCTCATGATCCGTGCTTCCCTCTCCCCTGTTCCGTGCTTCGTACCGGTGTTGCGTCTCAGCTCTGGTTGAAGAACCCGCCCTCTGCGATGCGGGCCTTGTCCTCCGCCGTGACATCGACGTTAGCAGGCGACAACAGGAACACCTTCTGCGTCACCCGCTCGATGCTGCCGTGAAGACCAAACACCAAACCGGCCGCAAAGTCGACAAGTCGCTTCGCGTCTGTGTCGTCCATCTCAGTCAGATTCATGATCACCGGGGTGCCCTCACGGAAGTGTTCCCCGATGGTACGGGCCTCGTTGTAGGTCCGGGGGTGAAGCGTGGTGATCCGGTAAGGCTCTCGTTCCGACACGACCTTGGGCATGATCACCGGTGCGTTCTTCTCCAGACTTGCGCGTTCTTGTGTGATGGACACCACGGGGCCGATGCGCGCCGGGCGGCCCGAATCCGCGGACAGGGAAGCGGAATGCGGCACCGGTTCGCGCGGTGGGGACGGCTGCACCACTCGTACCGAATCGTCCCTTTGGGGCTGATGTGCACTGTGGGACTGGTGCGACGGCTCGTGCCGCCGGTGGTCCCGCTCGGGCTCCGGGTCCAGTTCGGGCTCGAAGTCGTCGTCAGGGTCGAATCCGCGGCCGTCGTAACCATCGTCCTCCACGAGGCCGAGGTAGACCGCCATCTTGCGCATCGCGCCGGCCATGCTCTGAGTCCTCCGCTCTGTGGTGGATCGGTGACGACTGCCAAGTCCCGCGATCCACGAGGCCGTTGCGCCCACTTTGGGCGACATTGACCATATTTTCTGCTGTGGTCCGACTTCCTGGCGACGTTACCCGAGCCTGAGGCGGACTCCGAGTACCGCGGTGCCGACGCGTACATGTGTCGCTCCGGCCGCCACGGCGTCCTCAAGGTCCGCACTCATCCCTGCGGACACCATGTTCGCAGCCGGATGGGCCCGGCGCAGGTCAGTCGACAAATCCATCAACCGCTCGAACGCCGCCCGTTGCCGTCCCGCGTACTCCCCGGTCAGCGGAGCGACGGTCATCAGTCCGGCGAGCCGCAGTCCCGGCGAGGCGGCGACCTGGTCGGCCAACTCTTCGATTCCGCCCGGCGCCACGCCACCGCGCTCCCCCCTGCCGCTCGCACCCGCGTCGAGCGCGACCTGGAGCAGGCATCCCACCTCGCGCCCGGCCCGCACCGCCTCCTTGGACAGCGCGTCCACGAGCCTGGAACGGTCCACGGACTGCACGAGATCCGCATAACCCACCACGGATCGCACCTTGTTCGTCTGGAGTTGACCGACGAAGTGCCAACTCAGGGGCAGATCCGCGCACTGGGCGGCCTTGGGGGCCGCGTCCTGGTCGCGGTTCTCGGCGACGTGGCGCACCCCGAGCTCCGACAGGATCCGCACATCGCTCGCGGGGTAGGTCTTGGTGACCACGATCAGGGTCACCTCCTCCCGCTTGCGCCCGGCCGCCGCACAGGCGGCGGCGATGCGCTCCTCCACTTTCGCCAGATTCCCGGCGAGTTCACACCTACGGTCCGTCATGCCCCATCAGTCCAGCCACACATAGCCCGCGAGCCGCCCGGTGGTGCGGTCGCGGCGGTACGAGAAGTGATCCACCGACTCCAGCGTGCACACCGGCGACTGCGCTCGGTCGCGCACCCCCGCGCGCACCAGCTGTGCGTGCACTCCGGCGCTCACGTCGACCGCGGGAGTGCCCCAACTGGTCTCGGCGTGCGCCGCCGGCTCGACGGCGGCCACCTCGGCGCGCATGGTCTCCGGCACCTCGTAGCACCGGCCGCAGACGGCCGGGCCGGTGCGGGCGACGATGCGGGCGGGGTCGGCGCCGAGCTCGGTCATCGCGCGGACGGCGGCGGGCACGACCCCGGCGACCATCCCGGGCCGGCCCGCGTGGGCGGCGGCCGCGATCCCCGCGACCGGGTCGGCGAGCAGCACCGGCGTGCAGTCGGCGGTGAGGACGGCGAGGGCGAGGCCCCGGCGCGCGGTGACGATCGCGTCGACCTCGGGCACCGGCCGCTCTCCCCACGGCTCGTCCACGACCGCCACGTCGTTCCCGTGGACCTGGTTCATCCAGACCACCCGGCCGGGGTCCAGGCCGAGCGACTTGGCGGCGGTCTCCCGGTTGGTCCGTACCGCCTCCGGGTCGTCGCCGACCGCCCCGCCCAGGTTGAGCTCCTCGTACGGAGCGGCGCTCACCCCGCCCCACCTGTCGGTGAAGGCGAAGTGCGCGCCGCTCACGGTCTCACGCTGTCCTGTCACGTCGTAAGGATCACTTGAGGAAGTCCGGCACGTCCAGTTCCTCGGCCGCGCTGTCCGTGTAGGAGCGCGACGGCGGGACCGGCGGGGCGACCGGGATCTCGGCCACCGGCTCGGGCGCCGGCTCCGGCTCCTCCTTGGGGGTCACGCTGCCGAGCGAGCCGAAGGAGGGGCGCTCGGGCTCCCGGCGGGCCGGCGCGGGCTCCTCGCGGCGGGCGGAAGCCGAGGACGAGCCGAGGACGTTGTCCCGGCGGGCCGGGGGCTGGCCGCCGTCGAAGCCGGCCGCGATCACGGTGACGCGGACCTCGTCGCCGAGGGCGTCGTCGATGACCGCGCCGAAGATGATGTTGGCCTCGGGGTGCGCGGCCTCGCTGACCAGCTGGGCGGCCTCGTTGATCTCGAACAGGCCGAGGTCGGAGCCTCCGGAGATGGAGAGCAGCACGCCCCGGGCGCCGTCGATGGAGGCCTCCAGGAGCGGCGAGGAGATCGCCATCTCGGCGGCGGCCACCGCGCGGTCGTCGCCGCGGGCCGAACCGATGCCCATGAGGGCCGAACCGGCCTCGGACATGACCGACTTGACGTCGGCGAAGTCGAGGTTGATCAGGCCGGGGGTGGTGATGAGGTCGGTGATGCCCTGGACACCGGAGAGCAGGACCTGGTCGGCCGACTTGAAGGCGTCGAGCACCGAGACCTGGCGGTCCGAGATGGACAGCAGCCGGTCGTTCGGGATGACGATGAGGGTGTCGACCTCTTCGCGGAGTTCGGCGATGCCGTCCTCGGCCTGGTTGGCGCGGCGCCGGCCCTCGAAGGTGAAGGGGCGGGTGACCACGCCGATGGTGAGGGCGCCGAGGTTGCGCGCGATGTTGGCCACGACGGGCGCGCCGCCGGTGCCGGTGCCGCCGCCTTCACCGGCCGTCACGAAGACCATGTCGGCCCCCTTGAGGACCTCCTCGATCTCCTCGCGGTGGTCCTCCGCGGCCTTGCGCCCGACGGCCGGGTTGGCGCCGGCGCCGAGTCCGCGGGTGAGTTCACGGCCGACGTCGAGCTTGACGTCGGCGTCGCTCATCAACAGCGCCTGTGCGTCGGTGTTGATGGCGATGAACTCGACGCCCTTGAGGCCGACCTCGATCATCCGGTTGATGGCATTGACACCACCGCCGCCGACACCGATGACCTTGATGACTGCGAGGTAGTTCTGCGGTGCTGCCACGTCGAAGGCCTCTCGCCTCGAATTAACGTTGCCGTCTCCGTGCGGTGTCCCGCGCGGGACGGCGGATGCCGAATGGGACGGTCCGTAGCGCCGACCCGAACCCTAACCCTGAAGTTTAGGGTTACCAGTGTGTCTGTTCCCTGGAGTCTTCTGAACAGGACACTAAGTCGACAAGTGGCGCCCGTTCAACGAACACGCCGAACCTCCCGTTTTTCTTTTCACCCTATGTGATCAGCCGTAGCAGTGCCCAACCAGGGTGCTGGCCTGCGCTGATGTGCGTCAACTCGCTGATGACGCAGGGGCGGTGGGAACGCTGACGTCGAAGTGCCGTGCGCCGGAAGCTGCTTTCATGAGTGCGGTGAGCGTGCGCGCCTTGGCGGCACCGTTCTCGGCACTGCCCCACCGCACGGTCCGGCCACCGGTCAGCAGCAGCGAGATGTCGTCGTAGGAACGGACCTTGAGGGTCTGGGTGTCCCTGCGGACGGCTGCCGGGACGTCACCCGCGATCGCGACCGCCTCCCGCACCAGCCGGTCGGTGCCGAAGCGGCGCAGGCTCGCGGTGGTCGAGCCCGACCGGGCGGGACTCAGCTCCAGCGCCGGAGCCCCTTCCGGCGCCTGTGACACCGTGGCGAAACGGACGCCCTTCTTGTCCACTTCCGTGAACATCCCACCCTTTGCGATGAGCAGCACCGGAGTTCGCTCCGTCACTTTCAGCCCGATGCCGTGCGGCCAGGAACGGACGACGTCAACCTCGTCGATCCGGGGCAGCTTTCGGCGCAGCCGGGCCTCGATGGCGTCCGTGTCGACGGAGACCATCGGCGCCCCGACGGGGACGGCGGCGGCCTCGCGGACCTGCTCCGGCGTCAGAACGGCCGTGCCGGAGACGGAGACATGCCGGACCCGTAGCCACGAGGAGCCGTACAACAGCCAGAGGGAGCCGCCGCCGAGGAACAGCAGGAGCGCGGCCGAGATGACGATCATACGAAGGTGGCGCTTCCGCAACAGCCGGGCGGGCGGCGGGCCGGACGACTCCTGCTGGCGTTCACCGCGCTCGGCGGTGGTCGATCCGGCCACGCTGCTCACTCGCCTTTCGTCATACGGTCCTACCGGCTTGAGGCGATCGCCTCGTACACCATGCCGACGAGCAGGTCGTCGGCGTCCCGCCGGCCGAACTCGCTCGCCGCGCGGGACATCTCGTAGAGCCGGTGCGGGTCGGCGAGGACGGGCAGCACGTTCTGCTGCACCCACTCCGGGGTGAGTTCCGCGTCGTCGACCAGCAGACCGCCGCCCGCCTTGACCACCGGCTGGGCGTTCAGCCGCTGTTCGCCGTTGCCGATGGGCAGCGGGACGTACGCGGCCGGGAGCCCGACGGCGGAGAGTTCGGCGACGGTCATCGCGCCCGCGCGGCAGAGCATCATGTCGGCCGCGGCGTACGCGAGGTCCATCCGATCCAGGTAACTTACCGGGATGTACGGGGGCATTCCCGGCATCTGGTGCACCTGTGGCAGCTCGTTCTTCGGGCCGACCGCGTGCAGGATCTGGATGCCCGCCTGCTGGAGCCACGGCGCGACCTGCTGGATGACCTCGTTGAGTCGCCGGGCGCCCTGGGAGCCTCCGGAGACGAGGAGCGTGGGCAGGTTGGGGTCGAGGCCGAAGCGGTGACGGGCCTCGGGGCGGACGGCGGCGCGGTCCAGGACGGAGATGGAGCGGCGCAGCGGGATGCCGATGTAGCGGGCGTCACGCAGCTTGCTGTCCGGCGTGGAGACGGCGACCCTGGCGGCGTACCGGGAGCCGATCTTGTTGGCGAGGCCGGGGCGGGCGTTGGCCTCGTGGATCACGATCGGCACCCCGAGGCGCTTGGCGGCGAGATAGCCGGGCAGGGCGACGTACCCGCCGAAGCCGACCACGCAGTCCGCCTTGGTGCGCTCCAGGACCTGCTCGGCGGCCTTGATGGTGCCGCGCAGCCGGCCGGGCACGGTGATCAGTTCGGGGGTGGGCTTGCGGGGCAGCGGCACCGCCGGGATCAGGGCGAGCTCGTAGCCGCGTTCCGGGACGAGCCTGGTCTCCAGTCCGCGTTCCGTGCCCAGGGCCGTGATCCCCACGGTGGGGTCCTGCCTGCGCAGGGCGTCCGCGAGGGCGAGCGCGGGCTCGATGTGGCCGGCGGTCCCCCCACCAGCGAGTACGACATGCACCGAAATTCACCGCTCTCCGGACGTGCGCGCCGCCGAGGCGCGCCGTCGCATCGTTTTCCATCTCCGAGGTCCGCGAGGACCCCCGGCCCCCCGCTTTCTACCAAAGCGAGGTTGCCGCATCGCAAGCGCCGCCCGCGCAGCGGGCTCGTCGCGCGCGAAGGCGATCAGCAGCCCGATGGCGAACATGGTCGGCAGCAGGGCGGAGCCTCCGTAGGAGAACAGCGGGAGCGGGACGCCGGCGATCGGCAGCAGGCCGAGCACCGCACCGATGTTGATCACCGCCTGGGCGAGGATCCATGTGGTCACGCCTCCCGCGGCATACCTCACGAAGGGGTCCTCCGTGCGTCCGGCCACGCGGATACCCGCATAGCCTAGAGCCGCGAAGAGGGCCAGTACCGACAGCGTGCCCGCCAGACCCAGTTCCTCACCGGTGACAGCGAAGATGAAGTCCGTGTGGGCTTCTGGCAGTTGTCCCCATTTTTCCACACTCGCGCCGAGTCCGGAGCCGAAGAGCCCGCCGCTGGCCAGGGCGTAGATGCCGTGCACCGCCTGCCAGCAGTCGGCGACCCCGGTCTTCGGCTCGGTGGCGCCGATGCAGGCGAGCCGGGCCATCCGGTTGGGGCTGGTCTTGATCAGGATCACGCCGAGCACGCCCGCGATCGACAGCACGCCCGCGAACAGGCGGGTCGGCGCCCCCGCCAGCCACAGCACGCCGAACAGGATGGCGGTCAGGATGATCGCGGTGCCCATGTCGCCGCCGAGCATGATCAGCCCGAGCAGCAGGAAGGTGACCGGGACCAGCGGCACCAGCATGTGTTTCCACTGGCTCAACAGCCGCTTCTCCTGTTTGCGCGCCATCAGGTCGGCGCCCCACAGCACCAGGGCGAGCTTGCCGAACTCACTGGGCTGGATCTGGAAGGAGCCGCCCAGCGAGATCCAGTTCTGGTTGCCGTTGACCGACATCCCTATGCCCGGCACCTGCACCAGCGCCATCATGAAGACGGCGCCGGCGAGGATCGGATAGGCGAGCGCCCGGTGCAGCTTCACCGGCATCCGGGACGCGAGGAGCAGCAGCACACCGCCGATGCAGGCGGCCAGGAACTGTTTGCGGAAGAAGAACGATCCCGGCAGGGACATCTGCAGCGCGGTGATCTGGGAGGCCGAGTAGACCATCACCAGGCCCAGCACGATGATCAGCAGGCTGCCGCCGAGGATCAGGTAGTACGCGGTCAGCGGCCGGTCCCAGGCCCGGTGGGCACGGGTGTGGAACCGCCGCAGCGGGTTCTCGCGGGCCGTCCGGGGCGCGGCGGGGCCGCGTGCCGCTCGCTGCACGGGCGGCCGGCCGGTGCGGCTACCGGGCATCAACGCCTCCGCTGAACGTCGAGCGTCGCACGCGTCCCTCCCAAGGTCGCCCGGCAGGCGGCCGGGTCAGGCGCCGAGTTCGCGAACGGCCTGAGCGAACGCGTCACCGCGCTGGTTGTAGTTGGCGAACATGTCCATGGAGGCACAGGCGGGGGCGAGGAGCACCGTGTCGCCCTCGACCGCCAGCCGCCGGGCCTCCTGGACCGCCGCGAGCATCGCCCCAGTGTCGGTCCGGTCGAGGTCGACGACGGGTACTTCCGGCGCGTGTCGCGCGAGGGCGTCCCGGATGAGGGTGCGGTCGGCGCCGATGAGCACCACACCGCGAAGTCGCTTTGCCGACTTGGCGACCAGTTCGTCGAAGGTCGCGCCCTTCGCCAGACCGCCCGCAATCCATACGATCGACTCATATGACGCCAACGAGGCTTCTGCCGCGTGGGTGTTGGTGGCCTTCGAGTCGTCGACGTACGCGACCCCGTCCACGTCGGCGACGTGCGCGATGCGGTGGGCGTCCGGGGTGAAGCTCCGCAGTCCGTCGCGGACGGCCGTGGCGGGCACCCCGAAGGCGCGCGCGAGGGCCGCCGCGGCAAGGGCGTTGGCGACGTTGTGCGGGGCCGGCGGGTTGACGTCGGAGACCTCGGCCAGCTCCTGGGCGTTCTTGTGCCGGTTCTCGACGAAGGCGCGATCCACCAGGATGCCGTCCACGACGCCGAGTTGGGACGGCCCGGGGGTGCCGAGGGTGAAGCCGATCGCCCGGCAGCCCTCCTCGACGTCGGCCTCCCGGACCAGGTCCTCGGTGAGCTTGTCCGCGACGTTGTAGACGCAGGCGACCCGGTTGCCCTCGTAGATGCGGCCCTTGTCGGCGGCGTAGGCCTCCATGGAGCCGTGCCAGTCGAGGTGGTCGGGCGCGAGGTTCAGCACGGCCGCCGAATGGGCGCGCAGGGAGGGCGCCCAGTGCAGCTGGTAGCTCGACAGCTCCACGGCGAGGACGTCGTACCGCTCGTCGCCGAGGACCGCGTCGAGCAGCGAGACACCGATGTTGCCGACGGCGGCCGTGCGCAGGCCCGCGGCCCTCAGGATCGACGCCAGCATCTGGACGGTGGTGGTCTTGCCGTTGGTGCCGGTGACGGCCAGCCAGGGGGCCGCGTCGGGCCCCCGCAGCCGCCAGGCCAGCTCGACGTCGCCCCAGACGGGCACTCCCGCCTCGGCGGCCGCGAGGAACAGCGGCTTGTCGGGCTTCCAGCCGGGCGCGGTGACGATCAGTTCGGTGCCCGCCGGCAGGGTCGCCCCGTCGCCGAGCCGTACCGTGACGCCCAGCGCCTCCAGTTCGGCGGCCTGCTCGCGCGCGCGGTCGTCGTCACCGTCGTTGACGACCGTGACGAGGGCCCCGCGCGCGTGCAGCACCTTGGCCGCCGGGACACCGGAGACGCCGAGTCCGGCGACGGTGACGTGCTTGCCGTGGAATTCCGGGGACACCGAGGAGGTCACTTGGCCGCTGCCCATCCCGCGTAGAAGAGACCGAGTCCGACGATCACACAAACACCTTGAATGATCCAGAAACGGACCACCACAAGTACCTCGGACCAGCCCTTGAGTTCGAAGTGGTGCTGGAGTGGCGCCATCCGGAAGACGCGCTTTCCGGTGAGCCGGAAGGAGCCGACCTGGATGACGACCGACATGGTGATGAGGACGAACAGGCCGCCCATGATGGCGACGAGGAGTTCCGTGCGGGACAGGATCGCCAGGCCCGTGAGGACACCGCCGAGCGCGAGCGAACCGGTGTCACCCATGAAGATCTTGGCCGGCGAGGTGTTCCACCACAGGAAGCCGAGGCAGGAGCCCATCAGCGCGGAGGCGATGACCGCGAGGTCCAGCGGATCGCGGACCGTGTAGCAGGCGCTGGGGTTGGTCAGGGTCATCGCGTTGGCGCAGGACTCCTGGAACTGCCAGACGCCGATGAACGTGTAGGCGCCGAAGACGAGCACGGAGGCGCCGGTGGCGAGACCGTCCAGACCGTCCGTCAGGTTCACGCCGTTGGACATCGCGAGGATCATGAACAGCGCCCAGACCACGAACAGCACCGGCCCGATGGTCCAGCCGAAGTCCGTGATGAAGGACAGCTTGGTGGAGGCCGGGGTGTTGCCGATGGCGTCCGGGAACTGCAGCGAGAGCACGGCGAAGGAGATGCCGACGATCAGCTGGCCGGCCATCTTCGCCTTGGCCCGCAGACCCAGCGAACGCCGCTTGACGATCTTGATGTAGTCGTCCAGGAAGCCGACCAGGCCCATCCCGCACATCAGGCCGAGCACCAGCAGACCCGAGTAGCTCGGGGAGTAGCCGGTGATCACCTTGGACAGGAAGTAGGCGGCGACCGTCGACAGGATGAAGGCGATGCCACCCATCGTCGGCGTACCGCGCTTGCTGGCGTGCTCGCGCGGGCCGTCGTCACGGATGTACTGCCCGTAGCCCTTGCGCGCGAGGAGCTTGATCAGCAGTGGCGTACCGATCAGCGTCAGGAAGAGACCGATGACACCCGAGAAGAGGATCTGCTTCATCATCGGGCATCAACACCCTCGGCACCGGACTCCAGGAGCGCCTGCGCAACGCTCTCCAGGCCCACCGAACGCGACGCCTTCACGAGGACGACGTCCCCCGGGCGCAACTCGCTGCGCAACAGGTCGACAGCCGCCTGTGCGTCGGACACGTGCACCGACTCCTCACCCCACGAACCCTCGTTGTATGCGCCCAGTTGCAGCCAGGAGGCTTCCACTCCCCCGACGGCGACGAGCTTGCCGACATTGAGCCGGACGGCGAGCCGTCCGACCGCGTCGTGCTCGGCGAGCGCCTCGTCCCCGAGCTCGGCCATCTTGCCGAGCACCGCCCACGTGCGTCCCCCCTTTGCCTGTGCGGCTGTGCCCATGGCCGCGAGCGCGCGCAGTGCGGCTCGCATGGACTCGGGGTTGGCGTTGTAGGCGTCGTTGACGATGGTCACGCCGTCCGGGCGCTCGGTGACCTCCATACGCCAGCGGGAGAGGGAGCCCGCCTCGGAGAGCGCGGTGGCGATCTCATCCACGGACATGCCCAGCTCATGGGCGACGGCGGCCGCGGCGAGCGCGTTCGACACGTGATGCTCACCGTACAGGCGCATGGTCACATCGCTTGCACCGGAGGGTGTGTGAAGGCTGAACGCGGGCTGTCCCGTGTCCGTGAGTCGTACGTTCTCGGCCCGTACGTCCGCTTCGGCCGACTCTCCGAAAAGGACCACCTTCGCCTTGGTACGGGAGGCCATGGCGCGGACCAACGGGTCGTCCGCGTTGAGGATCGCGACCCCGCCGTCGTCGGCCGACGGGAGCGCCTCCACCAACTCGCCCTTGGCCTGGGCGATCTGCTCCCGGCCGCCGAACTCGCCGATGTGGGCGGTGCCGACGTTGAGGACCAGGCCGATCCGCGGGGGCGTCAGATCCGTCAGGTAGCGAATGTGCCCGATGCCGCGGGCGCCCATCTCCAGCACCAGGAACCGGGTTTGCGCGGTGGCGGACAGGGCGGTCAGCGGCAGCCCGATCTCGTTGTTGAACGAGCCGGGCGTGAACACGGTCGGCGCCTTGGTGCGCAGCACCTGGGCGATGAGGTCCTTGGTGCTGGTCTTGCCGGCCGAGCCGGTGAGGGCCACGAGGGTCGCGCCGAGCCGTCGTACGACATGCCGGGCGAGGGCGCCGAGGGCGGTCGGAACGTCGTCCACGACGATCGCGGGCACGCCGACGGGACGCGACGCCAGGACGGCGACCGCGCCCTGCGCGACGACCTGCGCCGCGAAGTCGTGGCCGTCCACGCGCTCGCCCACGAAGGCGGCGAACAGACTGCCCGGTCCGGCCTCCCGGGAGTCCCGGACGACCTCCCCGGTGACCTGGACGGACGGATCCGGTATGTCGTGCGTCTGCCCGCCGACGACTGCTGCGATCTCGGCGAGGGAGAGGGCGATCACAAGTTCATCCCCTGGGTCTTCTGGATTTTCATCCCTGGGTTTTCCGGATGGCTTCGCGAAGCACCTGGCGGTCGTCGAAGGGACGGATCACGCCGGCGATGTCCTGGCCCTGCTCGTGGCCCTTGCCGGCGACGAGCACGGTGTCGCCGGGGTGCGCGCGGGCGACGGCGGCCTCGATCGCGGCGGCCCGCTCCTCGAAGAGCAGCACCTCGCCGCGCTCGTGGGCGGGCACCGCGGCGGCGCCTTCGAGCATGGTCGCGAGGATGGCGAGGGGGTCCTCGGAACGGGGGTTGTCAGAGGTGAGGACGGCCGTGTCGGCGAGCCGGGCCGCGGCGGCGCCCATCGGGGCCCGTTTGGTCCGGTCGCGGTCGCCGCCGCAGCCGAGGACGATGAGCAGCCGGCCCTTGGTGACCTTGCGCAGGGCCCTGAGGACGGACTCGACCGCGTCGGTCTTGTGGGCGTAGTCGACGACCGCGAGGTAGGGCTGTCCGGCGTCCACGCGCTCCAGCCGGCCCGGCACGCCCGGTACGGCGGCGACCCCGTCGGCGGCGGTCTGCGGTTCGAGTCCGGCGGCGGCCAGGGCGACGATCGCGGCGAGGGTGTTCGCCACGTTGAAGGGGCCCGGCAGCGGCGACTTGGCGGCGATCCGGACGCCCTCGGGCCCGACGACCGTGAACGTGGAGTCCAGCGGCCCGACGTGGACGTCGGTGGCCCGCCAGTCGGCGTCCGGGTGCCCCTCGGCGGAGTAGGTGACCACCGGGACGGTGGCCTCCCGGGCGAGCCGACGGCCGTACTCGTCGTCGACGTTGACCACACCCCGCCTGCTGCGCTTCGGGGTGAACAGCTGCGCCTTGGCCTGGAAGTAGTCCTCCATGCCGGAGTGGAACTCCATGTGTTCCGGGCTCAGGTTGGTGAAGACGGCGATGTCGAAGACGCAGCCGTCGACCCGGCCGAGGACCAGGGCGTGGCTGGAGACCTCCATGGCGACCGCCTCGACCCCGCGCTCGCGCATGACGGCGAACAGCGCCTGGAGGTCGGTGGCCTCGGGGGTGGTGCGCTCGGACTTGATGCGCTCGTCGCCGATGCGCATCTCGACCGTGCCGATGAGCCCGGTGGTGCGGGCCGACTTCAGGCCGCCCTCGACCAGGTAGGCCGTGGTGGTCTTGCCCGAGGTGCCGGTGATGCCGATCTGGAGCAGGTCGCGGCCCGGCCGGCCGTAGATGGTGGCCGCCAGTTCGCCCATCCGCGCGCGCGGGTCGTCGACCACCAGGACCGGCAGGCCGGTCGCGGCGGCCCGCTCGGCGCCCGTCGGGTCCACCAGGACGGCGACCGCGCCGAGGCCGGCGGCCTGGGTGACGAAGTCGGCGCCGTGCGCGCGGGCGCCCGGCAGGGCGGCGTACAGGTCACCGGGGCGCACCGCGCGTGAGTCATGGGTGATGCCCGTGACCTCCACGGTGTCGTGGGCCGGGTCCGGGACGGCGGCACCCAGCTGACCGGCGAGCTCCGCGAGGGGTGTGGCGGAGTTCTGAACCGGTCGCGGCGGCCCCGGATAGGTCACGGAAGCGCCCTTCTGGGTGGTTTGGGACTGATCAGCGTGTGGCACGGCGGTGAGCGTACCGGGCGCACCCGCTCCGGGGCGAAGTGAGGGGCGCGGGGCGCCGTGGTTGCCGGGATCGGGGGTGATCGTTGTCACGGGCTCGTTCCTGGTGGTTCTGTGCGCGGTGCTGCGGCGCTGGTCAGGGCTTGTAGTCGACGGGCAGGTTCGCCGCCCGGGCGCCGGTCGGTGGGATCTGGAGGGTCTTGAGGGCGAACTCCATCACCTGCTTGTAGATCGGGCCGCAGATCTGACCGCCGAAGTAGCTGCCGGCGGTGGCGTTCTGGATGGCGCAGTAGACGGTGATCCGGGGCTTGTCCGCCGGGGCGAACCCGGCGAACGACGAGGTGTAGCCGCGGTACCTGCCAGTGGCCGGATCCACTCGGTTGGCGGTACCGGTCTTGCCGGCCACGTTGTAGCCGGGGATGGCCGCCTTGGCACCGGTGCCCTGCTCGTCGTCGACGACCGACTCCAGCATCTCGGCCAGGGTCCTGGCGGTCTTCGCGCTGACCACACGGGTCTTCCTGGGCTGCGCGGCCGGTGTGAAGCGGCCGTCGGCGCCCTTGGTGCCCCGGATCAGGGTCGGATCGACGCGGACCCCGCCGTTGGCGATCGTCGAGTAGACGGAGGCCGCCTGCATGGCGTTGATGGAGAAGCCCTGGCCGAAAGGGATCGTGTACTGCTGGGACGTCGACCACTTGTCCGGGGCGGCCAGGATGCCCTTGGTCTCGCCGGGGAAGCCGAGTCCGGAGTAGCCGCCGATGCCGAACTTGCGCAGGTACGAGTAGAGGACCTGGTTGGCCTGGGCCTGGGTCCTGCCGAGCTGGCCGGCGGCGAGGATGGTGCCGATGTTGCTGGACTTGGCGAGCACGCCGTTGAGCGTGAGGTACCAGGTGTCGTGGTCGACGTCGTCCTTGAAGAGCCGGTCGCCGCGGTGCAGCCGGTTGGGCACCACCACGTGGGTGAGCGGGGTCGCGGCGTTCCGCTCCAGGACGGCCGCCATCGACATGACCTTGGCGGTGGAGCCGGGCTCGTAGGCGTCCTGGAGGGCCGCGTTGCCCATCGCCTCCGCGTCGGCCGTGGACAGGTCGTTCGGGTCGAAGCCGGGCGAGTTCGCCATGGCCAGGATCTGGCCGGTCCGGGTGTCCTGGACGACCACGTAGCCGCGGTCCGCCTTGGACTTCTTGACCTGGTCGGTGATGGCGTTCTGCGCGGCCCACTGGATGTCGCGGTCGATGGTGAGCTCCACGTCGGTGCCGGGCACCGCGGGCGTCTCGGTGGAGGCCACGGTGGGCACCTCGCGGCCGCCGGACTGGGCGTAGCGGATCTTGCCGTCCTTGCCCGTCAGCTCCTTGTCGAGCTTCTGCTCGATACCGCCGCCGCCCTTGCCGTCGGCGTTGACCCAGCCCAGTATCCCGGCGGCCAGATCGCCGTTCGGGTACACCCGCTGGCTGCTGGGGTCGGCGAAGACACCGGCCAGCACGTTGACGGTGTTGTTGTCGGTCGCCGCCTTGGTGACGAGCGCGGCCTTCAGGTCCTTGATCTGCTTCCAGACCTGCGGGGTCTGCCGGGTGGCCAGCCGTACGTAACGCAGTTCCCTGTTCTCCGGCCGCAGCAGCTTGACGAGGGCGGCCTGGTTCTTGCCGAGGATGGGGGCGAGCAGCGCGGCGGCCTGCTCGGGGCCGTCGTCCACCTTGAGCTGCTTGCCGGTGAACATCGTGGGGTCGGCGGTGATGTCGTACGCGTCCTCGCTGATCGCCAGCGCCACGCCGTTGCGGTCGGTGATCCCGCCGCGCTCGGCGGCCAGGGTGTGCACGACGTACCGGTTCAGCTCGGCCTTGGCGGCGTAGGCGCTGGCGTCGACGGCCTGGACCTGGAGCAGGCGCCCGACGAAGACGAGCATGACCAGGGTCAGGGCGAGGCCGACCATGCGCAGCCGGGGGCGGGGGCTGCCGAGGCGCAGCGGGCGCTGGGCCGGGGAGCGGGCCGCGCTCGGACGGCGTACCGGGCGGGCACCGGGGCCGGGCTGCCGCCGGACCGCGCCCCTGGGATCGCGGGGGTCCCGGGGGCGGGGCGGCTTGGCGGGGCCGGGCACACGGCGGCGCGGTTCCCTGTCGGACACTTCCGTCACCTGCCGGAGGTCGGGGTCGGGGTGGTCACGGGCGTGGGGGCCGGACCGGGCGTCACCGGCACGGAGGCGGCGGCCGTGGGCGGTACGGAGGCGTCGGTCGCGGCCGCGGACGGCTGGGCCGGGCCCTGGCCGGGGCCGGCGGGGGTCTGCGTGCCGAGGGCCTCGGGGGCGAGCGGCGCGGGGGCGGCGTCGGCACCCTGGAGCAGGGCGGCGGGGCTCGGGACCCCCTTCACCGTGCCGTCCGGGTCGAGGAAGACCGGGTCGCCGCCGGGCACCATGCCCAGCTCGCGGGCCCGGCGCTGGAGCGCGTCGGGGGCCGAGTAGGCGTCGATGTCCCGTTGCAGGGCCTGTTCCTCGTCGGTGAGGTTCTTGGTCTGCTTCTGGAGGTCGTCGAGTTTGAACGAGCCCTCGCTGAGCGCCGAGTTCAGCACCAGCAGGCCGATCAGCCCACCGCCGAGGAGCAGGACGACGAGCAGCACGAACGGGGTGCGGGCGGCCCGGGGGCCCCGGCCGGCCGGAAAGATCCGGGCGAGGCGGGCCGCCCGCCCCCTCAGCTCGGGTTTCCTACTCACGTGTCCTCCGGAGGGTCCGGGAGTCCCGCTCGCTCACGCCGCTCATTCAATGGACTCCCTGATGCGCTGGGCGCCACGAAGACGCGCGGGCGCGGCCCGGCGGTTCTCGGCGACCTCTTCCTCGGTGGGAAGTTCGGCACCGCGCGTGAGCAGCTTGAGCCGGGGCTGGTACTGCTCGGGCACCACCGGAAGGCCGGGCGGCGCGGTGGAGGCCGCGCCGGCCGCGAACACCTGCTTGACCAGGCGGTCCTCGAGCGAGTGGTACGACAGCACGGCGATCCGTCCGCCGACCGCGAGGGCCTCGACGGCGGCCGGTACCGCCCGTTCCAGTACCGCCAGTTCGCCGTTGACCTCGATGCGCAGCGCCTGGAAGGTGCGCTTGGCAGGGTTGCCGCCGGTGCGCTTGGCGGCCTGCGGCAGCGCGTCCCGGATCAGCTCGACGAGCCGGGCGCTGTTGCTGAACGGCTCCTTCTCCCGCTCCCTGACGATCGCCGACACGATCCGCTTGGCCTGCTTCTCCTCGCCGTACTGGAAGAGGATGCGGACGAGGTCACCGGCCGGGTAGGTGTTGAGGACCTCGGCGGCGCTGATGCCGGTGGTCTGGTCCATCCGCATGTCCAGCGGGGCGTCCTGGGCGTAGGCGAAGCCGCGGCCGGCCTCGTCGAGCTGCATGGAGGAGACGCCGAGGTCGAAGAGGACGCCCTGCACGCGCGGGACGCGCAGGCGTTCGAGCACCTCGGGCAGTTCGTCGTAGACGGCGTGCACCAGGGTGGCGCGGTCGCCGAAGGGGGCGAGCCGCTCACCGGACAGGCGCAGCGCCTCCGGGTCGCGGTCCAGGGCGACCAGGCGGGCCTCGGGGAAGCGGGTCAGCAGCGCCTCGCTGTGGCCGCCGAGGCCGAGGGTGCAGTCGACCACCACGCTGCCCGGTGCCTCCAGGGCGGGTGCCAGCAGGTCCAGACATCGCTGGAGCATCACCGGGACGTGTCGACTCTGGCTCAAGAGGGCCTCTCAGTTCCGGCGCGGGGGACGCACCGCCGGGTCCCCGCCCGCTCGGTACGCGCGCCGCGCACGTGGGGAGACGGCCCGGACGCCGTGCCGGGGTCTCCAGGGGATTTCACCAGCGGGGAGAGCCTCGCCTCCCGCTTCGCGTCACTTTAGTCCACCGTGTCGCCCGGTCAATCAACCGGCCTGCGCGGCGCGTACCGGCATGCCGGAGAGTCCGCGATTGGCGCGGAATCACTCGTACGGATCCGATTTGCCCTCCCTGTGGGTTAGCTCACAACAAGCCACGATGACGTTCTTTGTCCCCTCTCACAGGAGGCCGTGCACACGCGTGACCAGTAACGTCGTGACTATGACGACTTCCGCAGCAGCTCCCACTGGATCCGAAGGCGCCATAAGCACCGGTGACACGGTGACCGACCGCCTGGTCGACGCCAACCGGACCTACGCCGACGCCTTCACCGACCCCGGCATGGACGCCCGCCCTGTGCTGCACGTGGCCGTGGTGTCCTGTATGGACGCGCGCATCGACCTGCACAAGGCCCTCGGGCTGCAGCTCGGCGACTGTCACACCATCCGCAACGCCGGCGGCGTGGTCACCGACGACGTGATCCGCTCCCTCACCATCAGCCAGCGCAAGCTCGGCACCCGCAGCATCGTCCTCATCCACCACACCAACTGCGGCCTGGAGTCCCTCACCGAGGAGTTCCGCTCCGAGCTGGAGATGGAGGTCGGTCAGCGTCCGGCGTGGGCGGTGGAGTCCTTCCGGGACGTCGACCAGGACGTACGGCAGTCCATGCAGCGCGTGCGCACCTCGCCGTTCCTGCTGCACACGGACGACGTGCGCGGCTTCGTCTTCGACGTGCGCACGGGCCTGCTCCGCGAGGTCGACCCGGCCTGACCGCCGTGGCACGGCCGCGGTGAACACGTCCCTCCGGCGCGACGGAACCGCCCCCGGTCCCCGTCGCGCCGCCCGTCCACCCCGGAAACGCCCCTTCGAAAGCTGTCGGCCCGCTGTCGAATAGACGGCCGAAAAGCCGTAAGACCGACATAGTGCGGGCAGTTGTCCACAGGCGAGTGACACGAATCGGTAACGGCAGCAAGAATGCGTGTGGGACGTCGCGCGGAACCATTCACGCGGGGCGTCCGTGATTCGGGGTGGGCCGGAGATGCGAGACGAAGCACCGGCCGGGCAAAAACGGGCCGAGGAGGGCCGGGTGACGACCTATGACGATCGAGCGAGCCTCACTGATCTGACCGCCACTGTGGAGCGCGTCCGCAGTTCGGTGGAGGGAGTGATCGAGGGCAAGCCCGAGGTCGTACGGCTTTCGCTGACCGTGCTGCTCGCCGAGGGGCATCTTCTGATCGAGGACGTCCCGGGCGTGGGCAAGACGATGCTGGCGAAGGCGCTGGCGCGGTCCATCGACTGCACGGTGCGGCGTATCCAGTTCACGCCCGACCTGCTGCCGTCGGACATCACCGGCGTGTCCATCTGGGACCAGCAGCGCCGGGACTTCGAGTTCAAACCGGGTGCGATCTTCGCCCAGATCGTGATCGGCGACGAGATCAACCGCGCCTCCCCGAAGACCCAGTCCGCGCTGCTGGAGTCGATGGAGGAGCGACAGGTCACCATCGACGGGCAGACCTATGAACTGCCCAGCCCGTTCATGGTGGTCGCGACCCAGAACCCGGTCGAGATGGAGGGCACCTACCCGCTCCCCGAGGCCCAGCGCGACCGCTTCATGGCCCGCGTCTCGGTCGGCTACCCGAGCGTGGAGGCCGAGTTGCAGATGCTCGACGTGCACGGCGCGGTCAATCCGCTGGGCGACCTCCAGCCGGTGGCGCACGCCCATGACGTCGTGAAGCTGATCGAGGCAGTGCGCGGGGTCCATGTCGCCGAACCGGTCCGCCGGTACGCGGTGGACCTGGTCGCCGCCACCCGCACCCACCCCGACCTCAGACTCGGCGCCTCCCCGCGCGCGACGCTGCACCTGCTGCGCGCCGCGAAGGCGTCCGCGGCCCTGAGCGGCCGGGAGTACGCGCTGCCGGACGACGTGCAGGCGCTCGCCGTCGCGGTCCTCGCGCACCGGCTGCTGCCCACCGCCCAGGCCCAGCTCAACCGGCGCACCTCGGAGCAGGTGGTCCAGGAGATCATGCAGTCCACCCCGGTCCCCGCGGCGCCCCGGCAGCAGGCCGGCCTGGGCGGTCTGGGCCGGGGTGTGCCGGCGTATCCCCAGCAGCCCCCGCGGAGTCTGTGATGGGCACCCCGGCGGAGGCCGACCGCGGGGAACCGGGCGGGATCCGCACGGCCCTGGCCGGGCTGACCACCCGTGGCCGCTCCTTCCTCGCGGCCGGCGTCGCGGCGGTGGTCTGCGCGTACATCCTCGGCCAGGCCGATCTGCGCCGGGTCGGGCTGCTGCTCGCCGTGCTGCCGCTGATCTGCGCGACCGTGCTCTACCGCACCCGCTACCGGGTGGCCGGCAGCCGCCGGCTCTCCCCCGCGCGGGTACCGGCCGGCAGCGAGGCCCGGGTCCACCTGCGGATGGACAACGTCTCACGGCTGCCCACCGGCCTGCTGATGCTCCAGGACCGGGTGCCCTACGTGCTCGGTCCGCGTCCCCGCTTCGTCCTGGACCGGGTGGAGCCGGGCGGCCGCCGCGAGGTCTCCTACCGGGTCCGCTCGGACCTGCGGGGCCGCTATCCGCTGGGTCCGCTGCAACTGCGCCTGACCGACCCGTTCGGGATGTGCGAACTGACCCGCTCCTTCTCGACGTTCGACACCCTGACCGTCATCCCGAAGGTGGAGCCGCTGCCGCCGATCCGGCTCAGCGGCGAGGCCAAGGGGTACGGCGACGGACGGCAGCGCTCACTGGCCCTGGCCGGCGAGGACGACGTGATCCCGCGCGGTTACCGCTACGGCGACGACCTGCGCCGGGTGCACTGGCGTTCCACCGCCCGCTACGGCGAGCTGATGGTGCGCCGCGAGGAGCAGCCGCAGCGGGCCCGCTGCACGGTGCTCCTTGACACCCGGGGCCTCGCCTACGAGGGCGCGGGCCCCGACTCGGCCTTCGAGTGGGCGGTCTCCGGTGCCGCCTCCGTCCTGGTCCACATGCTCGAACGCGGCTTCTCGGTGCGGCTGTTGACGGACACCGGCAGCTCGGTGCCCGGCGAGGGATCCGACGGCTTCGCGGGTTCACAGGAGTCGGCGGACGCAGCCGGTCTGATGATGGACACCCTGGCCGTGGTCGACCACTCGGACGGCGCGGGCCTGTCCCGGGCCTACGACGTGCTGCGCGGCGGGAACGAGGGGCTGCTGATGGCCTTCCTGGGCGATCTCGACGAGGAACAGGCCGCGGTGGTCGCCAAGATGCGCCGGCGCAGCGGCGGCGCCGTCGCCTTCGTGCTGGACCCGGACACCTGGGTGCGGGAACCCACCGACGTACCGGCGCCGGGCCACGCCCCCGAGCAGCGGCTGCGGATGCTGCGCGAGGCCGGCTGGACGGCCGTCGGTGTGCCGCGCGGCGCCTCACTCACCGAGCTGTGGCGGCAGGCCGACCGGGAGCGCTCCTCGACGGCCGCGGTGGGCGGGGAGGGACGGTGATGAGCGGACGGGCCCGGCTGGCCCTCACCGCGGCGGCGGCGACGCTGATGGCGTCCTGCGCCCTGCTGCCCCTGGTCTCCCCGAAGACCTGGCTGTTCCAGGCGGCGTTCCTGGTCGCGATCCAGACGGGCGTGGGCGCCGCCGCCCGGCGGGTGCCGCTGGCCCGGCCGCTGACGGTGGCCGCGCAGGCCCTGGCCGGTCTGCTGATGCTGACCCTGGTCTTCGCCCGTGGCCACGCGATCCTCGGGGTGGTCCCGGGCCCGGACACCTTCCGCCACTTCGCCGACCTGCTCCAGCAGGGCTCCGAGGACGTCAGCCGCTATGCGATACCCGCGCCGCTCTCGGACGGCATCCGGCTGATGGTGGTCGGCGGGGTGCTGGTCGTCGGGCTGGTCGTGGACACCCTGGCGGTGACCTTCCGCAGCGCGGCCCCGGCCGGGCTGCCGCTGCTCGCGCTGTACTCGGTGGCGGCGGGGCTGTCCGACGGTCCGGGCGACTGGCTGTGGTTCCTGGTGGCGGCGGCCGGCTACCTGATGCTGCTGCTCGCCGAGGGCCGGGACCGGCTCTCCCAGTGGGGCCGGGTGTTCGGCGGGGTCTCCCGGGCCCCGGGCGGCCCGGAGAGCGGTGCGGTGGCCCCGGTGCGCACCGGGCGCCGGATCGGCTTCGCGGTGCTGGGTGTCGCGCTGTTCGTACCGTTCGCGATGCCCTCGATCGAGGGCGGCCTGCTGGACGGCGCCGGCGCCGGGGTCGGCGGGGGCTTGGGGAACGGCGGCACGATCTCCGCGGTCAACCCGCTGGTGTCGCTGCGCGACAGCCTCAACGTGGACGAGGACCGCCAGGTGCTGTCCGTGAGGACCACCAGCGACGACGTCTCCGACCTGTATCTGCGGATCGTCTCCCTGGACGACTTCGACGGCACCACCTGGAAGCCCGCCCAGCGGCACATCACCGGTGTGCCGGACACGTTCCCGACCCCGGCCGGCCTGAGCGGCGACGTCAAGCGCACGACGGTGCGGACCTCGATCTCGGCCGCCGACTGGTACGCCCAGGACTGGCTGCCGATGCCGTATCCGCCGAGCGGCGTGAAGGTGGCCGGCACCTGGCGCTACGAGCCGGTCGGCATGACCCTGGTCGGCGACCACGGGCAGAACACGCGCGGGGAGACCTACCAGGTGACCAGCCTGGAGGTGCAGCCGACGGCGGAGCAGCTGGCGGCGGCTCCGGAACCGCCGCCGGCGCTGAAGAAGGAGTACACCGAGGTCCCCTCGTCGCTGCCGTCGGTGGTGGCGCGGACGGCCAGGGAGATCACCGCCGGCTCGTCCAGCCACTACGAGGAGGCGGTCAAGCTCCAGGACTACTTCGCGGTGACCGGCGGCTTCCAGTACGACACCCAGGTGGCGGTCGGCCGGGGCGAGGGCGCGATCGCGAACTTCCTGAAGCAGAAGCGCGGCTTCTGCGTGCACTTCTCGTTCGCGATGGCCGCGATGGCCCGGACGCTGGGCATCCCGGCCCGGGTCGCGGTGGGCTTCGCGCCCGGCACCCCGCAGTCCGACGGCACGGTGTCGGTGGGGCTGAAGGACGCGCACGCCTGGCCTGAGCTGTACTTCGAGGGCGTGGGCTGGACCCGCTTCGAGCCGACCCCGACGCGGGGCACGACGCCGTCGTACACGGTGTCGGACACCCCCGGCTCGTCCGTGCCGAACGAGGCGCTGCCTTCCCAGGGCGCCTCGGCCGCGCCGTCCGCCTCGGCGGCGCAGAGCGCGGGCTGTACGCCCCAGCTGCGCAAGCAGGACGTCTGCGCGAGTCCGTCGGCGGCCGGCACGGTGCGGCAGAGCGACGGCGGGCCGCCGTGGTGGCAGCTGGCGCTGTGGACGCCGGCCGGGTTCGCCCTGCTGCTGGCGCCGCTGTCGCCGCTGCTGTACCGGCGGCGGGTGCGGGCCCGGCGGCTGGGAGCCCATGACCGGACCCCCGCGGGGGTGGCGGCCCACACGCTGGCGGTCTGGCAGGAACTGACCGACACCGTCTGGGACTTCGGCATCCCGCCGGACGACTCGCAGACCCCGCGCGGCACGGCCGCCCGGATCGTCGGGCTGGGCCGTCTCGACCCGGTCGCCGCGGAGTCGGTGCACCGGGTGGCGGACGCGGTGGAGCAGGTGCTGTACGCCCCGCGGCCACGGCTGACGGCGGGTCTCGCGGACGACGTCCGCAGGGTGTCGGCCGCGTTCGACAGCACGGCCTCAGGCGCCGCGCGGCTGCGGGCGCTGCTCGCCCCGCGGTCGTCCGTGCGCGTGCTGTGGGCGGCGTCGGCCTGGTGGGCCGGGCTGCGGGAGCGGGCGGCGGCCGCCCGTCCGACGCTGCGGAAGCCGTCGGGGCAGCAGGGCTGAGGGTGGAGGGACGACGACTGAGGGGTGACCACCCGTGGTGGTCACCCCTCAGTCACAGTCTCCCAGTCACAGTCTCCCTGTGACCGCCTCCCGGCGAGGCCCTCAGTGCCCCTGTTCGTCGCGGCGCCGCTGCCACCGCTCCTCGATGCGGTCCATCACGGACCGCTTGGGCCGGACCTGGCGGCGCACCTGCGGCCCGCCCGCGGGCTGCTCACCGGGCTTGGGAGCCTTGCGCCAGCCGGTGACGGCGAGCACCGCGCAGCCCAGCATGACGAGGAAGCCCACCACGCTGACCCAGATCTGCTGTGCGACCATGCCGGCCATGAGGAGCGCGATACCCACGAGGAAGCCGGCCACCGCCTGGTAGACCCGTCGCCGGGTGTACGTCCGCAGGCCGTTCCCCTCAAGCGCTGTCGCGAACTTGGGGTCTTCGGCGTACAGCGCTCGCTCCATCTGCTCAAGCATTCGCTGCTCGTGCTCCGAGAGCGGCACGGCGTCCTCCTCATCGTGCAGTCGCCGGGGCGACCCGGGGGGTCCCTTCAGGATAGGCAGGGAATCGCCCCCGTGAAACCCGCCCCTCTAGGCCAATTGGCCAACCGGAACCCGCCACGGCGGTCCCGGCTCACTGAGGCTTCCATTCCCCAGCTACCGGCCCGTCATGCCGGGTGGTCTCCCTCGATCATACGGCGCAAACCCCTCGATCGGGGGGCCTGTGGCGTACTCCATCCGCCGCCGAGTCCCTGATCAGCGGGGTCGTCTCAGGAGATTCTCAGGTACCGTCCGCACCCGGCGTCTCGCCGAGGACGTGGAGCTGGGTGGCGAGCGCCCGGAAGGCGGGGAGCTCGGCGGCGGCCGCCTCCAGCCTGAGCAGGGCGTCGAGAGCACCGGGCTCGGTGTCCACCAGGACGCCGGGCACCAGGTCGGCGAAGACCCGCACGCCGTGCACGGCGGCCACGGCCAGCCCGGCGCCCTCGACCAGGCCGGTGAGCTGCTCGGCGGTGAAGCGGCGGGGCATGGGGTCGCCGCTGCCCCAGCGGCCGTCGGGGTCGTCGAGGGCCTGCTTGGCCTCGGTGAAGTGGCCGGCGAGGGCCCGGGCGACCACGGCCCCGCCGAGCCCGGCCGCGAGCAGGCTGAGGGCACCTTCGGAGCGCAGCGCGGCCACCGTGTTGCGCACGCCCTCGGCCGGGTCGTCGACGTGCTCCAGGACGCCGTGGCAGAGCACCACGTCGTGACCGCCGCGCTCGACCACGTCGAACAGGCCGAGGACGTCGCCCTGGACGCCCCTGACGCGCTCGGCGACTCCGGCCTCGGCGACGCGGCGCTCCAGGGCGAACAGCGCGTTGGGGCTGGGGTCGACGACGGTGACGCGGTGCCCGAGGCGGGCGAGGGGGACGGCGAAGTTGCCGCTGCCGCCGCCGGTGTCGAGGACGTCCAGGGTGTCCCGTCCGGTGGCCTTGACCCGGCGGTCGAGGGCCTCCTGAAGGACCTCCCAGACCACGGCGGTACGGAGAGAAGCGCGGGGTCGTGTGGGGTCCGGCACGGCAGTTGACTCCTCGGCGCGGCACCGCCTGCTGCCCGGCGGCGCGAACTCGGTGCCTCCCCGGCCCGGGCGCGGGCGGAGGGAAGGCTTCAGGCTCTCTCCACCCTATGGCCTCCGCCGCCTCGCCCGGTCATCCCGCGTCGGGCAGCTCTCTTCCCGGCCTCGGCGTGCCGCCGTCCGGCCGCTCGTCCTCCTGGCGGCGCGGCTGGGGCAGCACCGGCTGCAAAACGAGCATCCGCTCGACGATGCGGACGAACATCCCGACGTCACGTATCAGGTCGTCGGCGTCGCGGCGGCCGGCCGCGCCCTGGATGCCGGCCTCGGCGCGGGCGCGGCGGGCGGCGCCCGAGGCGAACAGGGCGCTCCACTCGGTGAGCTCGGGGGCGACCTCGGGCAGCACCTCCCAGGCGCTGCGGATGCGGGCCCGGCGCCGGGGCGAGGTCTCCGGCCGGGCGCGGGCGGCGAGCACGGCGGCCGCGGTGCGCAGGGCGGCCAGGTGGGCCGTCGCGTAGCGCTCGTTGGGGCTGTCGAGGAGTTCCGCCTCGTCGAGGGCGGCGCGGGCCTGGGCGAGCAGGTCGAGGGCGGCGGGCGGGGCCGTGGCCCGGCGGAGCACGGGGTGTACGTCGCTCGCCGGGCCGGTCAGTGAGGGGGCAGGGCCGGTGGCGCGGCGCCGGTGGGCGGCGGCTGACGAGTTGGCCATGACGAACCTCCTGTCGTCTGGGTGACGGCTCCCTCACACCGGGTGCCGTATGTGCCCATCGTGCGGTATGCCACTGACAATCCGTTCCGACCTGGGCTTTTGCTTCGACCGTAGGTTCGGGGTAGTTTTTATACTGACCAGTCAGTGCAAATGGCGAGCGATACAGATGGACACGGAGGAGGGGGTACCCGTGCACGGCGTGTCAGTCACAGCCGAGGGCCTGGGGGTGAAAGGCCCGCGGGGCTGGGCGTTCCAGGGGGTCACCATGGACGCCGGGCCCGGGGCGCTGATCGCGGTGGAGGGCCCGTCCGGTTCCGGCCGGACCTGTCTGCTGCTGACGCTCACCGGCCGGATGAAGGCCACCGAGGGCACCGCGAACGTCGGCGAGGCCCGGCTCCCCAAGCAGTCCGCGGCCGTCCGCCGGATCAGCGCGGTGGCCAACGTCGCCGGGGTGACCGACCTGGAACCGGCCCTGACCGTCGGCGAGCACCTGCGCGAACGGGCCCTGTTGCAGCGCCGGTTCGGCGACTCGCTGCGCGATCTGCTGCGGCCGCGCGCGGAGAGGGCGGCACGCGCGGGGCAGCGGATCGACGACGCCCTGGCCGCCGCCGGGCTCGACCTGGCGGCACTGCCCAAGGGCGCCAGGACCGCCGTACGGGACCTGGAGCGGATCGAGGCGCTGCGGCTGTCCGTGGCGCTGGCGCTGATCGCGAAGCCCCGGCTGCTCGCCGTGGACGACGCGGACCTGAAGCTGTCCCAGGCCGAACGGGCCGACGTGCGGACGCTGTTGGCGTCGATCGCCGAGTCCGGGACGACGGTCCTGGTGGTGTGCGCGGAGGCGATGGACGGGGCCGTCGTCGTCCGCACCGGCGCCGCGCGGGAACTGGAGACCGAGGCGACCGAGGCACCGGAAGGCGCCGGGACCGGGGAGGAGACCGACGATGCGTTCGCCGCGACTGGCCGCGCTTGAGCTCAGGCGCTTCGGGCGGGGGCGGCTGCCGCGCGCGGCCCTGGTGGCCCTGCTGGTGCTGCCGCTGCTGTACGGGGCGCTGTACCTGTGGTCGTTCTGGGACCCGTACGGACGCCTGGACCGCATCCCGGTGGCGCTCGTCAACGACGACAAGGGCGCGACGGCCGACGGCCGGAGGCTCAACGCGGGTGACGACATCGTGGCCGGGCTGCGGGACAGCGACACCTTCGACTGGCACGAGGTGAGCGCCGCCGACGCCCGCCGGGGAGTCGAGGACGGCACGTACTACCTGTCGCTGACCATGCCGTCCGACTTCAGCGCGCGGGTCGCCTCCAGCGCGGGGAACGCCCCGGAGACCGGCGCCCTCCAGGTGCGCACGAACGACGCGAACAACTACATCGTCGGGCAGATCTCCCGCACGGTCTTCAACGAGGTGCGCTCGGCCGCGTCCAGCAAGGCGTCCCGGTCCTTCCTGGACCGGATCTTCATCTCGTTCGCCGACATCCACGGGCAGACCGAGAAGGCCGCCGAGGGCGCCGACACGCTCACCGGGGGCATCGGGAAGGCGGAGAAGGGCTCCAAGGACCTCGCGGACGGCCTGAAGGACGCGAAGACGGGCAGCGGGAAGCTCGCCGGGGGCATCGAGAAGCTGGACGCGGGAGCCGGCAAGCTGGAGACCGGCTCGCGGCAGGTCGCGGACGGCACCCAGCAGCTCGCGGACAAGGTCGACGGGGTCTACGCCCGGGTCGGCCCGTACCTGAGGGACAACGAGAAGACCATCGGCGACACCGCCCGGCTGGTCGCCGACTCCGTCGGGACCGTCCGCGACAACCTGGGCGTCCTGGTGAGGACCGCGCCCGCGGCCGACCGGACGGCGCACGCCGCCGCCGACACCCTGGACCAGGTCTACCGGACCCGCTGCCCGGCACAGCCGCTCACCGACCCGGCCTGCCCCGACCTGAAGAAGGCCAGGGACGCGGCCCATGACGTGGCCGACGTCGCCGACGACCTCGACACCCTGATCGCCGACCAGAACGGCGACCTGAAGACGCTGGACAAGAACCTCGGCACGCTCCAGACGCAGGCACGGGCACTGGCCGACCGCGCGCCGCACCTCTCCGAGGACGTCGCCGACGCCGTCAAGAAGATAGACAAGCTGAACGAGGGCGCCGCCCAGGTGGCCTCGGGCGCCGCGAAACTGCACACCGGGCTCGGCACCGCCACCACCGGCGCCACCGGCCTGGACGCGGGCATCGGCAGGCTGGAGACCGGCGCCGACGACCTGAGCGGCGGGATGTACAAGCTCGTCGACGGCTCCGGCAAGCTGGCCGGCGGACTGCACGACGGCGCGCACAAGATCCCCGACTACGACAAGAAGGACCGCGACCGGCGCACCGGAGTCATGGCCGACCCGGTCCAGCTCGCCTCCCACGACCTGCACAAGGCGCCCAACTACGGCACCGGCTTCGCCCCGTACTTCATCCCGCTGTCCCTGTGGGTCGGCGCGATGGTCGCCTACATGCTGATCCCACCCCTCAACCGGCGGGCCCTGGCTGCCGGTTCGGCGGCCTGGCGGATCGCGCTGGCGGGCTGGCTGCCGGTGGTCGCGATCGGGGTGCTGCAGACGGCCGCCCTGATGGCCGTACTGCACTGGGCGATCGGGCTCCAGATGGTCCGCGCGGCCGGCACGGTCGGGTTCCTGTTCCTGGTGGCGGCCTGTTTCGCGGCGATCGTGCAGTGGCTCAACGCGCGCTTCGGGGCGGCCGGGCGGATCCTCGTCCTCGCCCTGCTGATGGTCCAGCTGACGTCCGCGGGCGGCACGTACCCCGTGCAGACCAGCCCCGGATTCTTCAACGCCGTCCACCCGTTCCTGCCGATGAGCTACGTCGTGGCGGCGCTCCGCAGGCTGATCACGGGCGGCGGGCTCGGGCCGGTGTGGCAGGCCTGCGCGGTCCTCGCGGCGTTCACCGCCGGGGCGCTCGCGCTCACCGCCCTGTCGGCCCGGCGGCGCCAGGTGTGGACGCTGGACCGGCTGCATCCCGAACTGAGTCTGTGAGGACCCACATGACCTCCCCCTCCGTGCCCGCCGGGGCCGGCGTTCCTGTGAGAATCGGGAGCATGGAAAGCAGCAGGACCACGGGCGGCGGCACACGCCGTGAGGCCACCCGGCAGAAGCTCTACGAGGCCGCCGTCACACTCATCGCCGAGCAGGGCTTCTCCGCCACCACGGTGGACGAGATCGCCGAGCGGGCCGGGGTCGCGAAGGGCACGGTCTACTACAACTTCGCGAGCAAGTCGGTCCTCTTCGAGGAGCTGCTGCGGCACGGCGTGGGCCTCCTGACCGCCTCGTTGCGGGAGGCCGCCGAACGAACCGCGCGGGAGGGCGGCAGCCGGGTCGACGCCCTGGACGCGATGGTCCGGGCCGGCCTCGTCTTCATCGACCGCTACCCCGCCTTCACCCAGCTCTACGTGGCCGAGCTGTGGCGCACCAACCGGGCCTGGCAGTCCACCCTGATGGTGGTCAGGCAGCAGGCCGTCGCGGTCGTCGAGGGGGTGCTGCGCGAGGGCGTGGCGAACGGCGAGTTCAGCGACGAGATCGACGTCCAGCTGACGGCGGCGGCGCTGGTCGGGATGGTGCTGGTGGCGGCCCTCGACTGGAAGTCCTTCCAGCCGGAGCGCTCCCTGGACGACGTCCACGCGGCCCTGTCCCGGCTGCTCCAGGGACGGGTGAGCGGGAAGGGCTGAGCCCTTCCCGCCTCCCGTGCGCCCCCGTCGTCCCCCGGGTCTCCTCTCCCCCGTGTCTCGCTTCCGCCGACGCGCATCGGCGGAAGGAGCGGTCGGGGGCGCCGGCCGTTCCGCCGCCCCGTGTCGGCGGTGCCGGACCCGCGCCCCTTCTCCGTGCCTCAACTCTCCCGTCGGCGCCGGTCGCGGCCCATCCGCGCGCGTACTCAACTCGCCGCCTGAGTACGCGTACTCAGCGGTGCGCACACGGACCCGGGGCGGGCGGCCGCCGACTGGTTACGATCGCGTCCGTGTCGGTACTCCCCTTGGTCTTCACCAGCGGCTGGGCCAGCGGCATCAACGCGTACGCGGTGGTGCTGCTGCTCGGCGTCTTCGGCGCGACCGGCCTGAGCGACGACGTCCCCGGGACGCTCCAGCGCCCCGAGGTGCTGATCGTCGCGGGCGTGCTGTTCCTGTGCGAGGCGGTCGCCGACAAGATCCCGTACGTGGACTCGGTGTGGGACTCGGTGCACACGGTGGTCCGGCCGGTGGCGGGCGCCTGGGTCGGGGCGCTGCTCGCCGGGCACAGCGGCTCGCTCGACGACGTGGTGGCCGGGCTGGTCGGCGGTTCGACGGCGCTGGCCAGCCACACCGTCAAGGCGGGGACGCGGATGGCGGTCAACGCCTCCCCCGAGCCGTTCAGCAACATCGTGCTGAGCCTGGCGGAGGATCTCGGGGTCGGCGCGATCGTGGCGTTCGCGATGTTCCACCCGCTGGCGGCGGCGATCGTCGCGGCGGTGCTGCTGGCCACCGGCCTGACCGTGCTGGTGTTCCTGGTCTCCCGGATCCGGCGGTTCCGGCGGCGCCGCGCCGAGCGCCGGGCGCAGCGGCGGCTCGCCGGGCAGGCGGCCCGGCCACCCGGCTGACGGCCCGGCGGACCGGACTGTCGGTGGGGGTCGATAAAGTCGCGCGCATGGGACGGATTGCGGTGATCGGCGCCGGCATGGGCGCCATGGCGGCGGCCGCCCGGCTGGCCGTCGCGGGCCACCGGGTGACGGTGTACGAGCGCACGGAGACGTACGGCGGTGCGGTGCGCCGGTTCGAGCGCGACGGGTTCGCCTTCGACACCGGCCCCGCCCTGCTGCCGCTGCCCGCCGTGTACCGCGACCTGTTCGTCAAGACCGGCAAGGAGCCGCTGGAGGACTGCGTCGAGCTGGTCCAGGTCGACCCGTCGGCCCGGCACCTCTTCGCGGACGGCACCGTGGTGTCCCTGCCGAACGCGTCCCGCGCGGGGGTCGTCGGCGCCCTCGACGAGGCCCTGGGGTCCGGCGCCGGGCAGCGGTGGGGCGACTTCCTGGTCCGGGCCCGGGAGGCCTGGGACCGCACCCGGCGCCCGCTCCTGGAGGAGCCGCTGTGGCCGAACTGGCAGGTGCTGGCCGAACGCGAGCCGTACCCGTCGGTCCCGCACAAGAAGCTGCTGCGCACCCGCCGGGCGGCCACGCTCGCCGAGATCGGTCACTGGGAGCTGCGCGACGAACGGCTGGCCGCCCTCCTTGGGAGCCATGCCCTCGCGTACGGTCTGGACCCGCGCAGCACTCCGGCGAGCGCCGCCGTGCTGCCGTACCTGGAGCACGCCTTCGGCACCTGGTACGTGCGCGGCGGCATGAGGGAGTTGGCGCGTGCGGTGTACGAGCGGTGCCGCAAGCGGCGGGTGGAGTTCGTCTTCGGCGCCGAGGTCACCGCGGTGCCGGTGAAGGACGGCCGCGCGGCGGGGGTGGAGCTGGCGGACGGACGGGTGGCCGACGCCGACCACGTGGTCGCCGGGGTGGATCCGGCCCGGCTGGCCGCCCTCACCGGTTCGGCGCCGGGCCGTCTCGACGCCGACACGGACGTGCGCGCCGACGCCGGCTCGGTACGCCCGGTCCGTTTCAGCGTGCTGCTCGCGCTCCGGGGCGGGCGTGAGGCCGGTGCCGCGCACCGCACCGTCGTGCACGCGCCTGACGACCAGACCGAGTTGGACCTGCTGGTCGCGCCCGGCGGGGACCGGCCGGTGCGTCCGACCGTGACCGTGCTGCGGCCCGACGACCCGGCGCTCGCACCGGACGGCGACCACGAGTCCGTGGTGCTGTCGGCGGTGCTGTCGGGCGAGGCGGGCTGGGATCGGGAGAGCACGGCCCGGACCTGCACGGACCTCCTCCTCGAAGCCGCCGAGGCCGTCCTGCCGGACCTGCGGGAGCGTCTGCTCTGGCAGGAGACCCGGGCACCGGAACCGGGCTCCAGCGGGATCTCCGCGCCCGCCCTCGCGGCCGGCCGGGGCCGCTTCCTGCACCCGGCCAACACCACCCGGCTGCCGGGCCTGTACCGGGTGGGCGAGTGGGCGCATCCGGGCGGCGGGCTGCCGCACTCCGGTATGTCGGGGGCGCTGGTGGCCGGGCTGATCGTGGAGGGACCGGAGTTCCGCGGCTCCCAGTGAGGGGAGCGCGCCGGGGCCGGGGTCTCAGAAACGGTACTGCTCGTCGTACCCGGTGCCGGGCCGGGCCTGCTGCTGCGCCTGGCCGTCGCCCTGGTAGGGGTACTGCTGCTCCTGCGGGAGTTCCCCGCCGAAGGTCTCGTCGGCACGCTGCTGCGGGACCCAGACACCGCCCGCCGGGGTCTCGCCGTAGCCGCCGGTCCCGTACTGGCCCTGGGCGTAGCCCTGCTGGTCGTACTGCTGGGTGCCGTACGACGCGTCGTACCCGGCGCCGCCGTAGGTCTGGTTGCCGATGTACGGGTCGGAGTAGTTGGCGTACTGCTGCTGGCCGTTCGCGTCGTAGCCGTACTGCTGCTGGCCGTAGCCCGAGTAGTCGTAGGCGTAGTTCTGGTCGGTGCCCTCGGCGGCGTACCCCTGGTCCTGGCCCGCGGTCGCGTAGGCGGCCTGCTGGTCGCCGGTCGCGTTGCCGGAGTCGCCGTAGACGCCGTAGGAGCCGGTGTCGTCGGGCATCGGCTGCGGCTCGTACACCGCCGTGGACTCGGCGGCGGTCGGCTCGGTGGAGCGGGCCGCCGGGGTGAAGACGTCGTCGTAGTCGTCGTCGCCGCGGTAGGCGGGGGTGCTGCCGGTGGCGTAGCCGGCCTGCTGCTCGGCGTAGGCGGCGTCGGCGGCGTCCGGGTCGGTGGCCTCCAGGCCCGGGTTCTCCTCCGGCTCGCCGCGGCGGCGCTTGGTCAGGCCGAGGGTGAGACCCCCGCCGTCACCGTCCGTGTCGGGGCGCTTGACCGCCCAGCCGGCCTCGAAGCCGCGACGGAACGACAGCGTGACATAGGTCTGGCCGACCGCGAAGGCGATCGCGCCCACGCCGATGACGATCACGGACGGGATCAGGACACCGAGGACGACGCCGAGGAAGCCCGCGAAGGCGAGCAGCCGCCAGCGCAGCCGCGCCTTGTACTGCAGCAGTACCTCGCCGAGCAACCACAGTGCGACGACGCCGAACGCTACGTAGAGGACCGTCCAGCCCATGTACGCCCCTCTCCCAGTGACCGCTACGCAGTGTGTCGTACACCGGTGCGGCCGGTCTAGGCCTGCGGGGGATGGTGCAGGCCCAGGTTCTCGTAGATCTCCAGGGTGGCCGTGGAGTTGTTGAGCGTGATGAAGTGCAGTCCGGGCACTCCCTCGGCGAGCAGCCGAGCGCAGAACTCCGTGGCGTATTCGATGCCAATGGAGCGTACCGCCGCCGGATCGTCTTTTGCTGTGAGGATCCGCTCTTTCAGGGCGTCCGGGAAGACCGCGTTGCTGAGTTTGGGCAACCGTTCCAGCATCTTCACACTGGTGACGGGCAGGATTTCCGGAATCACCGGAGTCCGGCAGCCGGCCGCGCCGACCCGGTCGCGGAGTCGAAGGTACGACTCGGGCTGGAAGAACATCTGCGTGATGGCGTAGTCGGCGCCCGCGCGGCACTTGTCGACGAAGTGCCGGACGTCGGTGTCCCAGTCGTCGGAGCGCGGGTGCATCTCGGGGAAGGCGGCGACGCCCACGCAGAAGTCACCCGACTCCTTGATGAGCCGGACGAGTTCGGCCGCGTAGGTCAGCCCCTGCGGGTGCGCCACCCACTGCCCCATCGGGTCGCCGGGCGGGTCGCCGCGCACGGCGAGCATGTTGCGGATCCCGGCGTCCGCGTACTGGCCGATGATGTTGCGCAGCTCGGCCAGCGAGTGGTCGACCGCGGTGAGGTGGGCGACCGGGGTGAGGGTGGTGTCGGCGACGATCTGCTGGGTCTCCTTGACGGTGCCCGCGCGGGTGGACCCGCCGGCGCCGTAGGTCACGGAGACGAAGTCGGGGGCGACCGCCTCGACCCTCCGCAGCGCGCTCCACAGGTTCCGCTCGCCCTTGGGGGTCTTCGGCGCCGAGAACTCGAAGGAGTACGTGGTCTTGCCGGTGGCGAGCATGTCGCGCACGGTGCGTGCGCGGTCAGTCCTGGTGGACGCGGTTCCTAGGGCCATACCCGCAGGTTAGTCAGGGGCGGACGGACACCCAACCACACTCGGGATATTTGCCCGAATTGCCGATCCCGCGTCCGGATACTGGACAGTTTTTCGGACATCATGCCCCGGTGAGGGTCCCGGGGCGGGTCATGCCGACCGGAGGCGCTTGGCGAACTCGGCCGCCGCCGCGCCCGGGTCGTCGGCCGCGGTGAGCGCGCGGACGACCACCACGCGGCGGGCGCCCGCCTCCAGCACCTGGTCGAGGTTGCCCAGGTCGATGCCGCCGATGGCGAACCAGGGGCGCTCGGTGCCCAGGGCCGCGGTGTACCGCACCAGGTCGAGCCCGGGGGCGGGCCGGCCGGGCTTGGTGGGGGTGGGCCAGCAGGGGCCGGTGCAGAAGTAGTCCACGCCGTCCTGGACCGCCGCCGCGGCGGCCTCCGCCTCGGTGTGCGTGGACCGGCCGACGAGGACGTCCTGGCCGAGGATCGCGCGGGCGGCCGCGACCGGCAGGTCGCCCTGGCCGAGATGGAGCACGTCGGCGTCGGCGGCATGGGCCACGTCGGCGCGGTCGTTGACCGCGAGCAGCTTGCCGTGCCGGGCGCAGGCCTCGGCGAGGACGGCGAGGTGCGCCAGTTCCTCGGCGGCCTCCATGCCCTTGTCGCGCAGCTGCACGATGTCGACACCGCCCGCCAGCACCGCGTCCAGGAACTCGGCGAGGTCGCCCTGCTCCTTCCGGGCGTCCGTGCACAGGTAGAGGCGGGCGTCGGCCAGCCGGGCGCGGGCGGTGTCGGTCATCGTCGGGTCCCCCGTGGTGTCGTTGCCGGTTGCCTCAGACGGCGAGCGCCTGGGCGCGACGCTTCACCTCCGTGCCGCGATTCTCGCTGAGCGCCTGCGCGGGGGTGCCGGGCAGGGTCTCGTCGGGGGTGAAGAGCCACTCCAGCATCTCTTCGTCGTTGAAGCCGTCGTCCCGCAGCAGCGTCAGGGTGCCGGCCAGGCCCTTGACGACCTTGTTCCCGTCGATGAAGGCGGCGGGAACGTGCAGTGCCCTGTTCTCACCGCGGCGGACGGCGATGAGCTGGCCCTCCTTGACCAGCTGCCGCACGCGGGTCACCTCGACGTCGAGCATCTCCGCGATGTCGGGGAGGGTGAGCCAGGCGGGGACGAGAGCATCGATGTTTGCGTCAATCTCGGTCACGGGTCCAGGGTAGGCGCTCCGCCAGGTGGGCCGCGATGGGTGGGGCCGGGACAGGTCGCGTTTCGGGTGCGGCGTCGTGGGGGCTGGTCGCGCAGTTCCTCCCCCAGCCTTCGGCCGGGGGTGCCCCCAGCGCCCCTATCGGGGCGCTGCGGTCGCGTTCTTCAAGGGGCGGGACGGGTCGGACAGGGCCTCGGGGTCCATACGGGTGGTCGCCTCGATCAGCCGTCGCCCCTGGGCCAGGTCTCGGGGGCGGCCTACCGCCAGGAGGGCCGCCAGGCGGTCGTCGCGGAGCCAGCAGACGCTCCATGCCGGGCCCGTCGGGTCGCCGCGCCAGATCATCCGGTCGGCGGACGCGTGGTGACCCGCGTACTGGACGAAGCGGCCGAACTGTTCGGACCAGAAGTACGGCACCGGGTCGTAGACGGCGTCGGACTCGCCGAGGATGTTGGCGGCCACCGTGCGCGGCCCCTGGAGGGCGTTGTCCCAGTGATGGATCAGCAGGCGTTCGCCGTAGCGGCCGGACGGGAAGGACGCGCAGTCGCCGACGGCGTAGACGTCCGGCGCGCCGGCGCGCAGACGGTCGTCGGCGACCACGTCGCCGTGGGCACCCAGCTCGATGCCGGAGCCGGCCAGCCAGCCGGTGGCGGGGCGGGCGCCGATGCCGACCACGACGGCGCCCGCGGGGACCCGCGTGCCGTCGTCGAGGACCACCGCACCGGGTTCGACGCGCGCCACGCGCGCGTGCGTGCGCAGTTCGGTGCCGCTGTCGGCGTACCAGGCGGTCATCGGCGCGGCGACGTCGGCGGGCAGGGCTCCCGCGAGCGGCCGGTCGGCGGCCTCCACGACGGTCACCGCGCAGCCGGCGGCACGCGCGGCGGTGGCGAACTCGGCGCCGATCCAGCCCGCACCGACCACCACGATGTCGTGCTGCCGGGCGAGCACCGGCCGCAGCCGCTCGGCGTCGTCCAGGGTGCGCAGCAGGTGGACGCCGGGCACCCCCTCGGTGCCGGGCAGCCTGATCGGCTCGGCGCCGGTCGCGAGCACCAGGACGTCGTACGGCACCGGTCCCGCCTCGGTGTCCAGCTCGTGGTCGGCGGTGCGCACGCCGACCGCCTCGCGGCCCAGCGCCAGCTCGATGCCGAGCGCCTCGAAGTCGACCTCGAAGGCCGAGCCCTCCGCCTTGCCGAGCAGCACGGCCTTGGAGAGCGGCGGCCGGTCGTACGGCTGGTGCGGCTCGGCGCCGATCAGCGTGACCGTGCCCGTGAATCCCCGCTCGCGCAGGGCGACGGCGGTCTGCACCCCGGCCATGCCCGCGCCCACGACGACCACGCGCCGCTCCTGTGACGTGCCCTGTCGCTGCGTCTGCCCGCTCACCTGATCACCATGGACAAGAACGATAGACAACTGACAAAGAGTCAGTCAGGGGGCGTGCCGCGTGACCTGTTGCACAGCGCCCGGCGAGGGCGTCCTTACCGCGCCGGACGACTCGGGCTAGGGTGGCGGACGTACAAGCACACGCGGGAGCCCGGACGCACCGGGCTGAGAGGGAGGCTGGCGGCCTCCGACCGTACGAACCTGATCCGGGTCATGCCGGCGAAGGGAGGGGCTGGACGCCCATGTCCTCACGTACGTCCGACGTCCTCGTCATCGGGGGCGGGATCATCGGCCTGGTCACGGCCTGGCGGGCGGCTCAGCGCGGGCTCGCCACCACCGTGGTCGACCCGGCGCCCGGCGGCGGGGCCGCGCAGGTCGCGGCGGGGATGCTGGCCGCGGTCACCGAGCTGCACCACGGCGAGCAGACCCTGCTGGGGCTCAACCTGGCCTCCGCCCGCCGTTATCCCGGCTTCGCCGCCGAGCTGACCGAGCTGACCGGCCAGGACCTCGGCTACCGGCGCTGCGGCACGCTCGCGGTCGCCCTGGACGCCGACGACCGGGCCCACCTGCGGGAACTGCACGCCCTGCAACGGCAGTCGGGGCTCGACTCGGAGTGGCTGTCCGGGCGGGAGTGCCGACGCCTGGAGCCGATGCTGGCGCCCGGGGTGCGCGGCGGGCTGCGGGTCGACGGCGACCACCAGATCGACCCGCGCCGGCTGGCGGCCGCCCTGGTCACGGCGTGCGAGCGGGCCGGTGTGGCCTTCGACCGCGACTGGGCCGAGCGACTGGACGTCGTACGGGAGCGGGCGGCCGGCGTCGTCACGCGCGCGGGACGGACGCTGGGCGCCGGGCAGGTGGTGCTGGCGGGCGGGAGCCTGAGCGGGCGGCTGGCCGGGGTGCCCGACGACGTGCTGCCGCCGGTGCGGCCCGTGAAGGGGCAGGTGCTGCGGCTGACGGTGCCGCCGCGTCACAGGCCGTTCCTCAGCCGGACCGTGCGGGCCGTGGTGCGCGGCGGCAGTGTCTACCTGGTGCCCAGGGAGAACGGCGAGCTGGTCGTCGGCGCGACCAGCGAGGAGCTGGGCTGGGACACGACCGTCACGGCGGGCGGTGTCTACGAGCTGCTGCGGGACGCCCACGAGCTGGTGCCCGGCCTCACCGAGCTGCCGCTGACCGAGACCCGGGCCGGGCTGCGCCCCGGCTCCCCCGACAACGCGCCGCTGCTCGGTCCGACCCGCCTCGACGGGCTGCTGCTGGCCACCGGGCACTACCGCAACGGGGTGCTGCTCACGCCGGTCACGGGGGACGTGATGGCGGAGCTGCTGGCCGGCGGCGAGCTGCCGGCGGAGGCCCGTCCGTTCACGCCCAGGCGCTTCGGCCCCGTTCTCGACGCACTCGTGGAGCAGACCGCATGAACATCTCCGTCAACGGGGAGCGCCGGGAGATCGCCCCGGGCACCGCTCTCGACACGCTCGTGAAGTCCCTGACGGCCGCGCCGTCCGGGGTGGCCGCGGCCGTCAACGAGACCGTCGTACCGCGTGCGCAGTGGCCGGCGACGGGTCTCGCCGAGGGCGACCGGGTGGAAGTCCTGACCGCCGTGCAGGGAGGCTGAGCGCCGTGGCCGACGATCCTTTCGTGCTGGGGGGTACGACCTTCTCCTCCCGGTTGATCATGGGTACCGGGGGTGCGCCCAGCCTGGAGGTGCTGGAGCGGGCGCTCGTCGCGTCCGGGACGGAGCTGACCACGGTCGCGATGCGGCGGGTGGACCCGGGGGTACGGGGTTCCGTGCTGTCGGTGCTCGAACGGCTGGGGATCGGGGTGCTGCCGAACACGGCGGGGTGCTTCACCGCCGGGGAGGCGGTGCTGACCGCCCGGCTGGCGCGGGAGGCGCTGGGGACCTCGCTGGTGAAACTGGAGGTCATCGCCGACGAGCGGACGCTGCTGCCGGATCCGGTGGAGCTGCTGGACGCGGCGGAGACGCTGGTGGACGACGGGTTCACGGTGCTGCCGTACACCAACGACGATCCGGTGCTGGCGCGGAAACTGGAGGACGTGGGGTGCGCGGCGGTGATGCCGCTGGGGTCGCCGATCGGGTCGGGGCTCGGGATCCGCAACCCGCACAACTTCCAGCTGATCGTGGAGCACGCGCGCGTGCCGGTGATCCTGGACGCGGGGGCCGGTACGGCGTCGGACGTGGCGGCGGCGATGGAGCTGGGGTGCGCGGGGGTGATGCTGGCGTCGGCCGTGACGCGGGCGCGGGATCCCGAGCGGATGGCGCTGGCCATGCGGGCCGGGGTGGAGGCGGGGCGGCTGGCCCGGCTGGCGGGGCGCATTCCCCGGCGCTACTTCGCGGAGGCGTCCTCTCCCGCGGAGGGCATGGCGGTGCTCGATCCGGAGCGCCCCGCGTTCTGACCCCGGCGGTGCTCTCCCACCCACGCACCACCCGAAACCGTGCGTTGACAGGCAGAACTCTCCCGTGGGGGCGAACCGCCGTCGACGGCTTCAGGGAAGTGGGGCGCGGGAGGGGACCCTCCGTGTGGGGGGCCTGGTGTCGGGGGTGGGCTCGGGTCAGGGCTCGGTCAGTTCGTTGTTCGCGCGGGTTGTGATCAGGGTCAGGACGCGGGCCGCCGTTGCCAGGTCCTGCTCCGGGATGCCGGCGTACAGGCGGGCGGCGATCTTCGCGCTCTCGGCGGAGGTGCGCTCGTACAGGTCCCGGCCGGTGGACGTGACGTGGAGCCGGGACTCGTGCGCCTCCAGCAGCTCCGCGGCCGTCAGCTCCTCGATCACGCCGTGCACGGTCGCCTCGTCGGTCTTCAGCGCGCCGGTGACCTCGGCGACGAGCCCGTCACGGTCGACGGAGGCACCGGCGACCACGGCGGCCCGGAGTGTGACGCTCTGGTGGAACGTGATGCCGTAGCGGGTCAACACGCCCTCCAGGAGGGCTCGCGGGGCGTGGTGCGCCAACGCGATGACACGGGCGTTCAGGGCAGGTGCGGTGGTGGTGGTCATGACTGCTCCTTCTCGTTCTCGGTGTGCGGATCAAGAGGTGCGTCGAGCAGGGTCACGAGGTCGTGGGTGAGCCGGCGGGCGTGCGGGCCGTGCTGTCCCCCGAGCGGCTCCAGCATCTGGTCCAGCAGGCCCTGGACCACCGTGATCGCCCGCCGGGTGACATCGCACCCCTGCTCGGTGAGCGTCAGCTGCATGGCCCGCGGGTCGCCGGGGTCGCGGGTGCGGGCGAGGAGTCCGGCGGCCTCCAGGGCGCGGGCGAGCTTCGATACGTACAGCGGTTCCAGCCCGGTGTGGTCCGCGAGGCGGCGCTGGCTGGGCCGCTCCCCGGTGCGTCCCATGCCGTACAGGGACGCCAGCAACGCGTACTGGGCGTGGGTCAGGCCCAGCGGCGCGACCGCCCGGTCGACGGCCACCCGCCACTTCATCGACAGGCGCCAGACCAGGAACCCGGCCGTGGCGCCTTCAGCTGCCTCGCTCATGACAGATACAGTACATGGATACTATATACATGGCTACTATTTTGGGTGGCGAGCGTCACAGCTCCGCTGCAGTCCGCCGGGGAAAGCGGTCTCACCAGTGGGGCGATCGGTGCGGGCTCGTACACTCGCGGGGTGGATACGACCCTTCAGGACCCCCTTGTCGGGCAGGTGCTCGACGGCCGCTATCGCGTCGACGCGCGGATCGCCGTCGGCGGGATGGCCACGGTCTACCGGGCCCTGGACGTCCGGCTGGACCGCGTGCTCGCGCTGAAAGTGATGCACCCGGCCCTCGCCGCCGACGGGTCGTTCGTGGAGCGGTTCATCCGGGAGGCCAAGTCGGTCGCCCGGCTGGCCCACCCGAACGTGGTCCAGGTCTTCGACCAGGGCACCGACGGCACGTACGTCTACCTCGCGATGGAGTACATCGCCGGCTGCACCCTGCGGGACGTGCTGCGCGAGCGCGGCGCCCTGCAACCGCGGGCCGCGCTGGACATCCTGGAGCCGGTGCTCGCCGCGCTGGGCGCCGCGCACCGGGCCGGGTTCGTGCACCGGGACATGAAGCCCGAGAACGTGCTGATAGGGGACGACGGCCGGGTCAAGGTCGCCGACTTCGGACTGGTCCGCTCCGTGGGCTCGGTCACCAGCACGACGGGGGCCGTCCTCGGGACCGTCGCCTACCTCGCGCCCGAGCAGGTCGAGCACGGGTCCGCCGATCCGCGCGTCGACGTGTACGCGTGCGGTGTGGTGCTCTACGAGATGCTCACCGGGGAGAAGCCGCACGACGGGGACTCGCCCGCGGTCGTCCTCTACAAGCACCTCCACGAGGACGTGCCGCGGCCGTCCGCCGCCGTACCGGGTCTCGCGCCCGAGCTGGACGAGCTGACCGCCCTCGGCACCGCCCGCGATCCCGCGGCCCGGCCGTACGACGCGGTCGCGCTGCTGGCGGTGGTGCTGGAGGCGCGGGCCGCGCTCACCGACGCGCAGCTGGACGCCGTGCCCCCGCAGGCGCTGGCGGCCGGACACGACATCGCCGAGGACCGGACCAGTGTCATACCCCGGTCGCTCACGGTGCCCCGTCCGCTGCCGGTCGCCGAGGACGACGACGGCGTGCTGCGGACCAGCCGGTTCGAGGCGGAGCCGGTGCCCGAGCGGCGGCGCGGGGGCCGTCGCCCACGGCGCGGACCGGTCGCGCTGGTCGTCGCCGTCCTGCTCGTCCTCGGTGTCGGCACCGGCGTCTGGTACATCAACTCCGGGCAGTTCACCAGGGTGCCGCCGCTGCTGTCGAAGACCGAGGCGCAGGCCACCGCCCGGCTGAAGGGGGCGGGGCTCGACGTCAAGGCGGTCGAGCACGCCTACAGCGACACGGTGCGGCGGGGCGCGGTGATCAGCACCGACCCGGCGGCCGGCGAGCGGATCCGCAGCAACGACGCGGTGACGCTCACGATCTCCGACGGTCCCGAGACCGTGACCGTGCCGGACGTGCAGGGCCGGACGCCGGCCCGGGCCAGGGCGCTGCTGAAGGCCGACGGGCTGGCGGCGGGCATGGTGACACGGGAGTTCAGCGACAGCGTGCCCAAGGGGACGGTGATCAGTACGGACCCGGGGGCCGGGAGCAAGCGGCACGCCGGGACGGCGATCGCGCTCGTCGTCAGCAAGGGCTCGCCGGTCGACGTGCCGGACGTCACGGGCGACGACCTGGACGAGGCCCGCCAGGAGCTCCAGCAGGCCGGGCTGAAGGTCACGGTCTCCGCGACCGAGGTCAACTCCGAGTACGACCAGGGCCAGGTCGCCAGGCAGACCCCGGCGGGCGACGCCCGGCTCGCGGAGGGCGACACGGTCACGCTGACGCTGTCCAAGGGCCCGGAGACGGTCGAGGTGCCGAACGTGGTCGGGGCCACGGTGGACGACGCGGAGAAGCTGCTGGAGCAGTCCGGCTTCCAGGTCAAGGAGGACCGCGGGCTGCTCGGGCTGTTCGGGAACACGGTGAAGAAGCAGTCGGTGGACGCCGGGGAGCAGGCGCCCAAGGGGTCGACGATCACGATCACCATCCGATGACCGGGGGTCCCCGGCCGGCGTGACACCCTGGACGGGTGAAGAGCCAGCAGTCCCGTCCCGCCGAGAACCCGCCGTCCGGCCCCGCCCGCAACCCCGTGGGCGGCCACGTGCCCGTCGCCGGCGGCCTGCACTCCGTGGGGCTGTCCTACGCCCGTGAGCTGCGGGCCGAGACCGTGCAGGTCTTCGTCGCCAACCCGCGCGGCTGGGCCACCCCGGCGGGCAGCCCCCGGCAGGACGAGGCGTTCCGCGCGGCCTGTGCCGAGGGCTCGATCCCGGCGTACGTGCACGCCCCCTACCTGATCAACTTCGGCTCGGGCACCGAGGCGACCGTGGAGAGGTCGGTGGAGTCGCTGCGGCACTCGCTGCGGCGCGGCCGGGAGATCGGGGCGCTCGGGGTCGTCGTGCACACCGGCAGCGCGACCGGCGGGCGGGCCCGGGAGGTGGCGCTGAAGCAGGTGCGGACGCACCTGCTCCCGCTCCTCGACGAACTCACCGAGGACGACGACCCGTGCCTGCTCCTGGAGTCCACCGCCGGGCAGGGCGCGTCGCTCTGTTCCCGGACCGGGGACTTCGGACCGTACTTCGAGGCGCTGGACGCCCATCCGAAGCTGGGCGTCTGCCTGGACACCTGCCACGTCTTCGCCGCCGGGCACGACCTGACCGGGCCGAACGGGATGCACCGGACGCTGGACCTGCTGGTGGACACCGTCGGCGCAGGGCGGCTGAAACTGATCCATGCCAACGACTCCAAGGACGTCGTCGGCGCGCACAAGGACCGGCACGAGAACATCGGGGCCGGGCACATCGGCGAGGATCCGTTCCGCGCGCTGATGACCCATCCGGCGACCGCGGGCGTCCCACTGATCATCGAGACGCCCGGTGGCAAGGAGGGGCACGCGGCCGACGTGGAACGCCTCAAGCGGCTCCGCGACGGCTGACGTCCGCCGACCGGGGCTCAGCCCGCCGCCAGCGGCACCGCCGCCAGCAGCAGGCCCGCGCCCAGCAGCGCCATCGAGCCGCGCAGCCAGCGGTACTTCGCCGAGAGGATCACGCTGACGTCCTGGAACTGGGTGAGCAGCCAGCCGACCCGGTCCGCCCCGGCCTCGGCGGCGGCGCGGCGCAGCGCCTCCCGGTCGACGCCGCCCAGCGCGTCGGCGTAGAAGGTCGGCCCGGGCGCGGAGCGGACCGTGCGGGTGCGCGGCACGATCACCGCGAGCAGCAGCAGGGTGCCGGCCGCCCAGAGCGCCCCGCCCGCCGCGAGGAGGGCGACGGCGATGCCGGAGGCACCGGCCGGCGCCCCTCTGCCGAGCACCAGCGCCGGTACCGCGACGGCTCCCGAGAGCAGGACGGACGCCTTCACGTCCGCCCTGCCGAGGTCCTCGCGCACGGTCAGCAGCAGCCGTTCGGCGACGTAGTGCGCGGCGGCGCCCGCGGGGTCGGCGGGGCCCGCGGAGACGGCGGCGTCGGCGGAGACAGCGGCGTCGGCGGAGACGTCGGCGTCGGCGTCGGCGGTGGAGCCCGCGGAGACGTCGGCGTCGGCGGAGACAGCGGCGTCGGCAGAGACGTCGGCGTCGGCGGAGACAGCGGCGTCGGCAGAGACGTCGGCGTCGGCGGTGGGGCCCGCGGAGACGTCGGCGTCGGCGGAGACAGCGGGGCCTGCGAGGACGTCGGGGTCGGCGGGGTCGGCGGGGCCTGCGGAGACGGCGGGGTTCATCGGCGGGCCTCGGGGCTGGAGTCGTCCTCCACCCCCGTCCCCTCACCCGGGACGGCGTCCGTCGGGGAAACCGGCGGGACCGGCGGGACTGGCGGGGGCGCGTCGGCGGGGAGCAGCGGCGGCGCGGGCGGCATCGGCGGTATCGGCAGGGAGGTCGGGGCCTGCGGGAGCCCCTGCGGGAAGACGCCGGTGGAGACCGTACGGCTGTACTCGATGAGAGCCTGCACCTGGTCGTCGATCTGGTGGCGCTGCACCACTCCCTGGTTGATCAGGTTGGTCAGGTAGTCCAGGGCGCCCTTGCGCTGTTCGCGGGCCTGCTGCTGGAGCACGCCGAGGATCTCGTGGGCGCGGCTCGGGTCCGCGGCCAGCATGTGGGCGTACTGGACGGTCTCGCCCGCGCTGATCAGCTTCTGCGCGTCGTCGATGTTGGCGGCGATCCGCGCCTTGTTGACGGTGTCGATGGCCTCCTGGACCATGCCGCCCTTCTCCACCGCGACCATCTGGGCCTGGTGGTCGGCGGCCGCCTGGCCGAGGTCGATGCGGACGAACACCTGGGTGGCGAGGCCGAGTTCGGTACCGAAGTCGCTCCACCGGCCGCTGGCCAGCTCGTCCTGGATGGCCTCGTCGACCTGCTGGGCCGAGTCCAGGCTGTAGCGGCGGCTGAGCCCGCGCAGCCGGGCCTCCAGCGAGGGCCTGAGCATCCGCTCCACGTCGACCACGCGCTTCTCCGCGGCGAGGTAGAAGTCGTGCACCTCCCAGTTGACGTCCGCGCCCGCCCGGAACCGGGACCGGTCGCCGTACGTCGGCAGTTCCAGCTGGAAGGAGACCTGGTGCTGGCCCCGGGCGATCCAGCACACCGAGGTGGGCTTGCCCATCAGCGGCTTGTTGACGTGCTCGGCGCCGCGGACGGTGATGACGCTGTACCCGCCGTTCTTGTAGTAGAGCACCGAGGCGACCTGGCTGTTGCGGTGCCGGTAGGCGGCCTGCGGGGCGAACTCGCGGACGAAGGGGCCTCTGAGGTCGTGCGGAAGGACGAACTCCTGGTCCTGCGGGGGCCATTGGTTGTACGTCATGATGTGCTCGCTCCCTGGACCGCCCCCCACAGGCGGCGGACCTGCTGTTCGTTCAGTGGTTGGTCGGGGTCTTCGGTGAGTTCCTTGATGAGGGCCAGCAGCCGGTTGCGGTCGTCGTGGCTGTGCACGAGCAGCGGCAGGAACCGCTCCAGCCGGTCGGCCCAGGGCTGGTCGGCCGAGCCGCGCAGCCAGTCGGTCACGGTCTCGACGGCCGCCTCGTAGGACCGTGGGGTCCGCAGGGCCGTCCAGAGCAGCCCGGCGAGTTCCGGGGCGAGGGCGGGCCGTACCTCGGCCAGGGCGAGCATCAGCGGCCAGTCGCCGTGGCCCTCCAGGTCCTCGTGCAGGTTCCAGAGGTCGCTGGCGGGCAGGCCGGCCAGGTAGACCGTGGTCTGCAGGCCGAGGTCCTGCTGGGGCCTGCGGGGGTCGGAGAGCCAGGCCCGGATCCGGCGCAGGGTCTGGCCGTCGGGGTGGGCGCCGGCGAAGTGGGCGACCTGGACCGCCGCGGCGGAGCGCAGCTTGCCCTCGTCGCGGACGCCGATGCCGCCGAGCAGGTCGAGGGAGTCGCGGACGCTGTCGGTGGCCCGGCCCCGGCCGAGTACCGCGCCCGCGGTCCAGCGCAGCTCGTCGTCTCCGTACCGGGCCCAGGAGCCGACCAGGGCGCGGATGGCGGTGCCGACCTCCGGTGAGCCGAGGGCCACGTCGAGGACGGTCGCGGCGAACAGCCGGCGCGGGGCCCGCTCGGACCGGGCCATCGGCGTGACGAGTTCGTGCACGGTGTGGGAGAGGTCGAGGCGGCACAGATGGCCGGCGGCGACGGCGGCCCGGACCCAGACCTGGGGCCGGGTGTCCTCGCAGAGTCCGGCCAGCCAGCGCAGTACGGGTCCGCGGGCGTTGTGCCGGTGCTGCCACAGGTGGCCGAGGACGGCGGGGGCGAGGGCCTCGCCGGCGAACCGCACGGTGCGCACCGGCACCTCCTCGGTGCCGACCTCCTCCGTGCCGAGTTCGGCGACCGCGCGGGCGGAGACGAGGCGGGCGTCGACGCCGTCGCTGAACAGCGGGCGCCCGGGGGTGGCCTCGGGGTCGACGGTGACGGCCAGTTCCCAGGCGAGCACCTCGGCGGCCTCGGCGACGGCGCTGAGCGACGCCCCGTCGAGGACGGCGACGGCGATCCGGTAGGCCGCGTCCCGCAGCCGCTCCGGGGTCTCGGAGCGGATGCCGCCCGCGAACCATTCGGCGGCCTGGTTCTCGGCGAACCTCCGGCATTCGGCGAGGAGTTCGTCGTGGCTGAGCTTGCCCTGGGTGTGCCGGGCCAGCAGGGTGGCGAAGCGGGCCGCCTCCGCGGGCCGCAGGTCGTTCAGTCCCCGCGCGGCCAGGACGTCGGGGTCGAGCGCCGTCGCGCGGGCGCGCTCGTAGTCGGGTCCCGGGCCGTCGAGTTCGAGGGCGAGGTGGCCTTCGAGCACGGCGGTCTGGGCGGCCGGGGTGTGGGAGCGGTAGTAGCGGGCTCCGCGGGCGAGCACGTCACCCGGTTCGGGGGTGGCGAGCAGGACCGCGTAGGCGTCGTTGCGGCCGAGCAGTTGGCAGAGCCGGTCCAGGCCGGTCTCGTCGGGCAGCGCGGTGCCGGGTTCCAGCGCGTAGCCGTGGCCGCCGCGGATCTGGTCGTCGTCGAGCTTGTCCAGGTCGGTGCGCGGGTCGAGCCGGGAGACCTGGCCGCCGGTCAGCCTGTCGAGGAGGGACAGCGCGGTGTAGGCGCGGCCGGTGCCGGGCTGGCCGAACAGCACCAGGAGCCGTCCGGTGCCCAGTTGGTCGAGGTGGTCGTCGTAGTCCGGGGGCTGCGTGAAGACCTGGCGGAGCCGGAGCAGTTGGTCCTCCGGCAGGGGGCCCGCGAGCACGCGCTCCGTCGTCTGCCGGCCGTAGAAGTTCATGGTGCCGACGGAGCCGGAGCTGACCAGGGTGCCGGATCCGTACTGGCTCACGGTCGAGCGGTAGACGCGGGAGGCGGCGGCCGCGGCCCCGGGGAGCGCCTCCTCGCCGAGCGGGTCGGCGGCCGAGCCGCCGATGACGTCGGCCTTCTCCGGCTCGGGTGCGCCGGCGGGCTCGGCGCCCTGCGGCTTGTCCGGTTCGGGCTTCTGCTGCGGCTGTTGCTGCTGGGGCTTCGGGGAGCCCGGGGGCGGCTGGGGGCCCTGTGCGTTCACCGGCCACCGCCGTCGGAGAAGTTGATGGTGTCGATGGTGCCGCCGACCACGATCCGCCCGGTCCCGTGCTGATGGATGTTCTCCACGACCCGATCCCCGACGGCAGCGCCGTGCGCGGACGCCGGAGAACCGGCGGAGGACGGGGCGTCGGTGGGGTGGGGTGGCTGGGGGGCCGGTGGGGTGTGTGCCGCCGGGGGGTGGTCCTGGGCCGGGTCGGGGGGTTCGGACCGGCCGGGGACCATGAACCAGGCGGTGGTGCGGCCCTCCTTGAGGGCCACGTCGTGCCGGCGGTAGTGCCCGGGGTCCACCCAGCGCCCGCCGGGCAGGATGAAGTCCTCGTGCACCCGGTCGGACGCGGCCACCACCAGGGGCGCCCCGTCCGCCGCCTTGAGGATCGCCTTCGTGACGGTGCAGTCGGCCAGCCGGCAGGCCAGGTCGACGGCGCGCCCGGAGCGCCCGTGGGCGTCGGCCGTGACCCGCCCGATGTGCAGGCCGACGCGCAGCCGCAGCGGCTTCCTGAGGTGCTGGTTGGTCTCCCGCAGGTTCTGGTGGAGGTGTTCGATCCACTCCCCCACCACCCGGACGGGCGGTACGTCGGGCGTCAGCACACCGAGGATGCCGTCACCGCGGTCCTCCTGGTAGAGCCGCGGCGGGCGGATGCCGGCCCGTTCGAACGCGGTGCCCGTGACGTCGTAGAGTCTGCGCCGCATCTCGGGTTTCTCGGTGTCGGACAGCAGGCCCGAACCCTGTGCGTCCACGTTGACGATGAAGCCGTACGCGGCTTCCCCCTCCATCGCTTTCTCCTCCCTGCCGTCCCGCCGGGCTCCCGGCCGCCTGGCTGCGATGGTCGCGGAGCCGGCCGGTCGCCGCTGTAGCCGTTTACACAGCACGGGACTCGGTGTTCTCAGGTCTCGTGCGGTTGTCCGGCGGCGAGCAGGCGGAGCGGGTCCAGGTCGGCCACGGCCAGGGTGCCGGGGCCGGTGCGGACCAGACCTTGCTCCCGTAACAGGCGCAGCGCCTTGGCGACGGCCTCGCGGGTGGAGCCCACGGACGCGGCCAGTTCGTGCTGCGCGAGGGGCAGCCGTATGGTCACGGCCTCGCCCTCCTGGCGGCCGGCCCGGTCGGCGAGTTCGACCAGGCGCTCGGCGAGCCGTTGCAGCACGGTCATGGAGGCCAGCGCCCGGCGCTCGTGGTCCGCGCTGCGCAGCCGCTCGGTGAGCTGGATCGTCATCAGCGCGTTGGCGCCCGGCCGGGCGGCCAGGAACCGGCGGAACCGCTCTCCCGGTACGACCAGACCGGTCACCTCGCCGAGGGTGCTGACCGAGGCGCTGCGCGGACGGCCGTCCAGCGCGGCCATGTCGCCGACGACCTCACCGGCCCTCCTGAGGGCCAGGATCAGCCGGCCGCCGCGCTCCGTCGGCGTCCACACCGTGCACCAGCCGCTGAGCAGCACCACCGCGAACGTGGTGCGGTCGCCCTCCGAGACGACCGTGTCGTACGGCGCGTACTCGTGCCGGGTGCCCAGGCCCGCCAGTGCCTCCCGGTCCCCCGGACCGAGACCCCCCATGAAGGTATGCCGCTCTCCGAACAGCCCCACCGTCGTCCCCCGACCGCTCGCCCCCGAAAACGGATCACAAGCGGAACCCCATGGGCCCCTCGGATCCGTGTCCGCCCGGCGCGTCTCCCGCCAGGCAAGGATCTCAGCGTAGCGCTCTGGGCACCGTATGTGTCCGCTGTTACCGGAACGAGCCCGAACCCTTCACGGCAACGGCAGAACCGGGGTCAGACCACGGGGCCGTCTCCCGGTTCCTCCTGGTAGGAGTAGCGCTGTTCCTTCCAGGGGTCGCCGATGTTGTGGTAGCCGCGCTCCTCCCAGAAGCCGCGGCGGTCGGCGGTCATGTACTCGATGCCGCGGACCCACTTGGGGCCCTTCCAGGCGTACAGCTGGGGCACGACCAGGCGCACCGGGAAGCCGTGCTCGGCGGTGAGGAGTTCACCGTCCTTGTGGGTGGCGAAGATGGTGCGCTCGGCGGCGAAGTCCGCGAGGCGCAGGTTGGAGCTGAAGCCGTACTCCGCCCAGACCATCACGTGGGTGACGTCGGGGGCGGGCGGCGCGAGCTCCAGGACGGTCCGCGCCTGGACACCGCCCCACTCCGCGCCGAGCATGCTGAACTTCGTCACGCAGTGCAGGTCGGCGACGACGGTGGTGTACGGCAGGGCCGTGAACCGCTCGTGGTCCCAGGTGTGCGCGTCCCCGTCGGCGGTGGCGCCGAAGACCCTGAACTCCCAGCGCTCGGGCCGGAACTTGGGCACCGGGCCGTAGTGGGTGACGGGCCAGCCGCGCTGGAGCCGCTGCCCCGGCGGAAGCCCGGACCCTGCGGCTTCTCTGGACGCGCGCCCCACCGGATGACCCATGCCTTCCATCCTGACAGACCACGGGCGGTGCACCGGACCAGGCGAACCGGCCGAGGAGCCTTCAAAGGCACCAATCCATGCCAAGAACGGACTTACCCGCTAAGTACGCACTTACTGGACGATCTTCCGCGTCGGTGCAATCATGCGCCGCAAACGTCCCCGTCCGTCCGGTACGGAACCCATGCGGAAGGAGCCTCTGCGATGCAGGGCGACCCCGAGGTCATCGAATTCCTCAACGAGCAGCTCACCGGCGAGCTCACCGCGATCAACCAGTACTTCCTGCACGCGAAGATGCAGGAGAACTTCGGCTGGTACAAGCTCGCGAAGTACACCCGGCACGAGTCGTTCGACGAGATGAAGCACGCCGAGGTGCTCACCGACCGGATCCTGTTCCTGGAGGGGCTGCCCAACTACCAGCGACTGTTCCACGTCCGCGTGGGGCAGACCGTGAAGGAGATGTTCGAGGCGGACCGGCAGATCGAGGTGGAGGCGATCGACCGGCTCAAGCGCGGGATCAAGGTGATGCGCGAGAAGGGCGACATCACGTCCGCGAACATCTTCGAGGACATCCTCGCCGACGAGGAGCACCACATCGACTACCTCGACACCCAGCTGGAACTGCTGGAGAAGCTCGGCGAGGCGCTCTACATCGCCCAGCTGATCGAGCAGCCCGAGAGCAGCTGACTAGGCCGCCTCGTCCAGCCCCGTGAGGGCCGGGCGGCCCTGGTCGGCGAGGTCTCGGCGGGGGCAGGCGCCGCGGCCGAGGATCGACTGGATCCGGCGTACGCACGATCCGCAGTCGGTGCCCGCCTTGCAGGCGGAGGCTATCTGGCGGGGGGTGCAGGCGCCGTCCGCCGCGTGCTGCTTGACCTGGGCCTCGGTGATGCCGAAGCAGCTGCAGACGTACACGCGGTTCCACCTCCCAGGGGGACGGTTCTTCCTACTGCCACCCCGCTTTCCGGTGAGGCAAACCTAACCTTACCCATCGCCGGAGGGCCGCAAAAGTGCGAGGGGCGCGGATCCTGTGTGATCCGCGCCCCAGAGCAGTCGCTCAGCACCTTTACTGGTCCCGGTACATCTCCGCGACCAGGAACGCCAGGTCGAGGGACTGGCTGCGGTTCAGCCGCGGGTCGCAGGCCGTCTCGTAGCGCTGGTGCAGGTCGTCGACGAAGATCTCGTCGCCGCCGCCCACGCACTCGGTGACGTCGTCACCGGTCAGCTCGACGTGGATGCCGCCCGGGTGGGTGCCGAGGGTCTTGTGCACCTCGAAGAAGCCCTTGACCTCGTCGAGCACGTCGTCGAAGCGACGGGTCTTGTGACCCGAGGCCGCCTCGAAGGTGTTGCCGTGCATCGGGTCGGTCACCCAGGCCACCGTGGCCCCCGACGCGGTGACCTTCTCGACCAGCTCGGGGAGCTTGTCGCGGACCTTGTCCGCGCCCATCCGGACGATGAAGGTCAGCCGGCCCGGCTCGCGGTCCGGGTCGAGACGGTCGATGTACCGCAGCGCGTCCTCGGCCGTCGTGGTCGGGCCGAGCTTGATGCCGATCGGGTTGCGGATCTTCGAGGCGAACTCGATGTGCGCGCCGTCCAGCTGCCGGGTGCGCTCGCCGATCCACACCATGTGCCCGGAGACGTCGTACAGCTTGCCGGTGCGGGAGTCGACCCTGGTCAGGGCGGACTCGTAGTCCAGCAGCAGCGCCTCGTGCGAGGAGAAGAACTCGACGGTCCTGAACTCCTCCGGGTCGGTGCCGCAGGCCCGCATGAAGTTCAGCGCGTTGTCGATCTCGCGGGCGAGCTGCTCGTAGCGCTGGCCCGACGGGGAGGACTTCACGAAGTCCTGGTTCCAGGCGTGGACCTGGCGCAGGTCCGCGTAACCGCCGGTGGTGAAGGCACGCACCAGGTTCAGCGTCGAGGCGGACGCGTGGTACATCCGCTTCAGCCGCTCGGGGTCCGGGATCCGCGAGGCCTCGTCGAAGTCGAAGCCGTTGACGGAGTCGCCGCGGTAGGTCGGCAGCGTCACGCCGTCGCGGGTCTCGGTCGGCTTGGACCGCGGCTTGGAGTACTGGCCGGCGATCCGGCCCACCTTCACCACGGGCACGGACGCCGCGTACGTCAGCACGGCACCCATCTGGAGGAGCGTCTTCAGCTTGTTGCGGATGTGGTCGGCCGACACCGCGTCGAAGGCCTCGGCGCAGTCGCCGCCCTGAAGGAGGAACGCCTCGCCCTTGGCGACGGCCGCCATCCGGGCGCGCAGCTGGTCGCACTCGCCCGCGAAGACGAGCGGCGGATACGACTCCAGCTCCGCAACGACTGCGCGCAGAGCCTCGGGGTCGGGGTACTCGGGCTGCTGCGCCGCGGGCAGGTCTCGCCAGGTGTTGCCAGCGCTCGCGCTGGTCTTAGCGTTCACGGTCACCTCGTAAACATTACGGGGTCGTGTCGCCATATTTTCCTCCGGCTCGACTGGTGAGACACGACGATTGTCCTGTGGACAGGGCGGGTGGTGGGGTAGGGTTTTCCGCATGTTCGCGCACTCGACCCAGAACTGGTGGTGGACCGCTTCTCCGGCGGCCCACTGACTGCGCGTACGCAAGACTTCGCGAAGGCCGCCCGAGGGGCGGCCTTCGGTGTTTCCGGGGTCGTTCCTCTCCCACCTGCCAGAGGACCGCAGAGGAACACCATGGACCTGACCCAGTTGCTCCACGACGACCGCCCCTTCGCCCTGCTCCGCCGCCGCACCCCCGGCCTCGACGAGGACACGGTGGAGGTCATGGTCGGGCCGGTCACCGCCCGGGAACGGCTCGCCGACCTGCCGGAGGAGGGCCTCGCCCTGGTGCCGTTCCGGCAGATCCGCGAGCGGGGCTTCGACGTGCGGGACGACGGGACGCCGCTGCTCGTGCTCACCCCCGAGCGGGTGGGCCGGGTGCCGCTGGCCGAGGCCCTCGCCGTCCTGCCCGCCCACGACGTACGCGTGGAGCGCGGCGGCTTCGACGTCGACGACGACGCGTACGCCGGGATCGTGGGCCGGGTGCTGCGCGAGGAGATCGGCCGGGGCGAGGGCGCGAACTTCGTGATCCGCCGGACCTACCAGGGGGAGATCCCGGGCTTCGGGCGCGCCGACGCGCTGGCCCTGTTCCGGCGGCTGCTGGCGGGCGAGCGGGGCGCGTACTGGACGTTCGTCGTGCACACCGGGGACCGGACGCTGGTCGGGGCCAGCCCCGAGGTGCACGTGCGGACGTCCGGCGGCACGGTGGTCATGAACCCGATCAGCGGCACGTACCGCTATCCCGCCGAGGGCCCCACCCCCGAGCACCTCCTCGGCTTCCTCGCCGACGGCAAGGAGATCGAGGAGCTGTCGATGGTCGTCGACGAGGAGCTGAAGATGATGTGCACCGTCGGCGACATGGGCGGTGTCGTCGTCGGTCCCCGGCTCAAGGAGATGGCGCACCTCGCGCACACCGAGTACGAGCTGCGCGGGAAGTCCTCGCTGGACGTGCGGGAGATCCTCAAGGAGACCATGTTCGCGGCGACCGTGACGGGGTCACCGGTGCAGAACGCCTGCCGGGTGATCGAACGGCACGAGGTGGGCGGGCGCGGCTACTACGCGGGCGCCCTGGCGCTGCTCGGCCGGGACTCCGGGGGCGCCCAGACCCTGGACTCCCCCATCCTCATCCGCACCGCCGACATCGACGCGCGCGGGCACCTGCGGGTCCCCGTCGGCGCCACGCTGGTGCGCGGCTCGGACCCGGCGGGCGAGGTCGCCGAGACCCACGCCAAGGCGGCGGGGGTGCTGGCCGCGCTGGGGGTACGACCGGCACGGCCGCGGGGCGAGGAGCGGCGCCCCCGGCTGGCGGAAGACCCCCGGGTGCGGGCCGCGCTGGACGGGCGGCGGGCGTCGCTCGCCCCGTTCTGGCTGCGGATGCAGGAGCGGACCGGGGAGCTGACCGGGCACGCGCTGGTGGTGGACGGGGAGGACACGTTCACGGCGATGCTCGCGCACCTGCTGCGCTCGGGCGGGCTCGACGTGACCGTACGGCGCTACGACGAGCCGGGGCTGCGGGCGGCCGTGCTCGCGCACGCGGGTCCCGTCGTGCTGGGCCCGGGTCCCGGTGACCCGTCCGACCTGGCCGATCCGAAGATGCGGTTCCTGCGGGAGCTGACGGCGTCGGTGGTGGGCGAGCACCGGCACGGGGTGCTGGGCGTCTGCCTCGGGCACGAGCTGATCGCGGCGGAGCTGGGGCTGGAGATCGTCCGCAAGGAGGTCCCCCACCAGGGGGCGCAGACCACCGTTGACCTGTTCGGGCGCACGGAGACCGTCGGCTTCTACAACAGCTTCACGGCCCGCTGCGACGAGGACACCGCCCGTGAACTGGCGGCGCACGGGGTGGAGGTGAGCCGGGCGGCGAACGGCGAGGTGCACGCCCTGCGCGCGGCCCGCTTCGCGTCGGTCCAGTTCCACCCGGAGTCGGTTCTGACGCTGAACGGCCGGGCGATCGTGGCCGAACTGCTGAGCGGCTCGCTCCTCCGTCAACCGTGATTGGGCAGCTTGGGCAGACGTTGCCATAAATGCGCTGCGGCCGCCCCGGCCACGGGGATGGCCCTTGCCCACCGGCGAACCCGGGCCCCCGCAGCGTCTGCTCCCTGCGCCTGCGGGGATACGCCGGGTTGTGGGCGCAATCCTGCCCACAACCCGGCACCGGTTCAGCCGAAGAACACCCCGGCCTCCTCGTACAGCTTCGGGTCGACGGTCTTCAGCTTGGCCGTGGCCTCCGCGATCGGCACCCGGACGATGTCGGTGCCGCGCAGCGCGACCATCTTGCCGAAGTCGCCGTCGCGGACGGCGTCGATGGCGTGCAGGCCGAAGCGGGTGGCCAGCCAGCGGTCGAAGGCGCTGGGCGTGCCGCCGCGCTGGATGTGCCCGAGGACGGTGGTCCTGGCCTCCTTGCCGGTGCGCTTCTCGATCTCCTTGGCCAGCCACTCGCCGACCCCGGAGAGCCGGACGTGCCCGAAGGAGTCCAGGGACTCGTCCTTGAGGACGACGTCGCCGTCCTTGGGCACGGCGCCCTCGGCGACGACCACGATCGGGGCGTAGGAGGCCTTGAAGCGGGAGGTGATCCAGGCGCACACCTGGTCCAGGTCGAAGCGCTGCTCCGGGATGAGGATGACGTTGGCGCCGCCGGCGAGGCCGGAGTGCAGGGCGATCCAGCCGGCGTGCCGGCCCATCACCTCGCAGACCAGGACCCGCATGTGGGACTCGGCGGTGGTGTGCAACCGGTCGATGGCCTCCGTCGCGATGCCGACGGCGGTGTCGAAGCCGAAGGTGTAGTCGGTGGCGGACAGGTCGTTGTCGATGGTCTTCGGGACACCGACGACGGGCACGCCGTACTCGTCGGTGAGGCGCGCGGCGACGCCCAGGGTGTCCTCGCCGCCGATCGCGATGAGCGCGTCGACCTCCAGCTTGGCGAGGTTCTCCTTGATCCGGCGGATGCCGTTCTCCTGCTTGAGCGGATTGGTGCGCGAGGAGCCGAGGATGGTGCCGCCGCGGGGCAGGATGCCGCGCACGGCGGGGATGTCGAGACGGACGGTGTCGCCTTCTAGGGGTCCGCGCCAGCCGTCCCGGAAGCCGACGAAGTCGTAGCCGTACTCCTGCACGCCCTTGCGGACGACGCCCCGGATGACGGCGTTGAGCCCGGGGCAGTCGCCGCCTCCGGTCAGTACTCCGACCCGCATGGAAATGTCCCTTCGCCGCGGTTGCCTGGTGGGGCTCACGCTAGTGGTGATCCAGGTCACACAGGGATGGGCGGGAAGGGCAATTCCGGTGAATCCGTGGGCGGTTGGTTTACTTGCCGTCAAGCGCGAAGATCACATCACCTGTGGATCATTCGTCGTCGAGGCCGCGCTCTATGGCATACCGGACCAGTTCCACCCTGTTGTGCAACTGGAGTTTGCCGAGGGTGTTCTGCACGTGGTTCTGGACCGTGCGGTGCGAGATGACCAGACGCTCCGCGATCTGCTTGTAGCTCAACCCCTTGGCCACCAGCCGCAGTACCTCGGTCTCCCGGTCGGTCAGCCGGGGCGCGTCCGGCCCGTCGGCGTCCGCGGCCGGGGCCGGTTCGGAGGCCAGCCGGCGGTACTCGCCGAGGACCAGACCGGCCAGGCCGGGCGTGAACACCGGGTCCCCCACGGCGGTACGGCGCACCGCGTCCAACAGCTCCTCCGTCGAAGCCGACTTCAGCAGGTAGCCGGTCGCGCCGGACTTCACCGCCTCCAGGACGTCGGCGTGCTCCCCGCTCGCCGACAGCACGAGCACCCGCAACGCCGGGTCGTGGCCCACGAGTTCCTTGCAGACCTGGACGCCGGGCTTGGCCGGCAGGTTGAGGTCGAGGACGAGGACGTCCGGCGCGGCGGCCTTGGCACGGCGCACCGCCTGGTCGCCGTCCCCGGCGGTGGCGACCACCTCGAAACCTGACTCGGCCAGGTCCCGGGCGACCGCGTCGCGCCACATGGGGTGGTCGTCGACCACCATCACCTTGATGCTCATCGTCGCTCCGCCTTCCCCGGGGAGACCTTCGGTACCTTCAGTTCCACTTCCGTGCCCTGCCCGGGAGTCGAGAACAGCTCGGCGCTGCCGCCGAGGTCGCGCAGCCGCCCGCGGATCGACTGGGCCACCCCGAGCCGCCCCTCCCCCTCGGCCTGGGCGAGCCGGCCCTCGGGGATGCCGGGGCCGTCGTCCCGTACGGTCACCACGATCGCGTCGGGCTCGTCCTCGACCAGGATCCAGGCCCGCGCCCGCTCTCCCGCGTGCCGGCGCACATTGTCCAGGGCCGCACCGACGGCGGCGGCCAGCTCCTGTGCCGCGCGCGCCGGCAGCTCCACCGGTGCACCGGGCTCGGCCAGGTTGACCCGGGAGCCGGCGTACCGCGCGAGCAGCGTGCGCAGGTCGACGGGGCCCGACTCGTCCGGCTCCTCGACCAGGCGTACGACCGCGCCCTCGGCCTCGTCCTCCGAGACCCGGGAGGCGGGCAGCAGGCCGCCGGAGACCAGGGTGCGCAGGGCCACCTCCTGCTCGCCCGCCATCCGCCCCAGTTCGGCCGCCTCGCCGCCGAGGACCGCGCCGCGCCGCTGCACCATGGCCAGCACCTGGAGCACGCTGTCGTGGATGTCCCGGGCGAGCCGCTCCCGTTCCCGGGTGGCCGCCTCGATCTCCAGGGCGCGGGCGAGGGTGCGCTCGGAGGCGCGGGCCACCTCGACGACGTAGCCGATGGCGATGGAGGCGACCCAGACCAGGATCACGTTGTGGACGGTGTCGCGGGCCGGCTGGCCGCGCTCGACGAGGTTGGCGGCGGCCACCGGGGTGGAGGCGAACGCGGCCCAGCGCCAGCCGCCCTTGAGGGCGTAGGCGAGGACCGAGCCGGCCGTCCATATCGACGGCAGCGTGGGCCCGCCGCGGTCGATGTGGCCCTGGGTGACCACCCAGGGTGTCAGCACGATGCCGGTGAGCGCGACGGCGAGGTCCACCGCGAGGAAACGCCTGGTGCAGGCCACCGCACCCTGTACGCGGGGCAGGGTGGCCAGCGTCCAGACGGTCAGGACCGCGTAGTAGGCGATGGCGACGCCCGGCCGGTCGTAGTCCTCGTAGGCGGAGGCGAACAGGCCGATCGCGTAGAGCAGGGTCAGCACGCGGTAGCCGGTGAGCGCACGCCACAGCGGCTGCTCCACCGACATCCTCACGACTCGTTCCCGCTTGGTCATCTCCCCCGGTCCCCCCAGTCCCTGGCGCGCCCCCCGCGCCACCACCCCGGTGCTACGACCCGGTGGTCTTCTTGTCCGCCTTCGCCGCGTCCTTCTCTGCCTTCGCGGCCTCCGCGAGCTGCCGCTTGGCGGCGGTCGCGTAGATGTCGACGTACTCCTGGCCGGAGAGCTTCATGATCTCGTACATGACCTCGTCGGTCACCGCGCGCAGCACGAACCGGTCGTGCTCCATGCCCTGGTAGCGGCTGAAGTCCAGGGCCTTGCCGATGCGGATGCCCGGACGCATCAGCTTGGGCATCACCTGCCCGGGCGGCTGGATCTTCTCGGTGTCGATCATGGCGACCGGGACGACCGGGGCGCCGGTCGCGAGCGCCACGCGCGCGAGGCCGCCGGGCTTGCCGCGGTAGAGCCGGCCGTCGGGCGAGCGGGTGCCCTCCGGGTAGATGCCGAACAGCTCCCCGCGCTCCAGCACCTCTATGCCGCTCCTGACCGCCGCCTCGCCCGCGCCGCGCGCCCCGGAGCGGTCCACCGGGAGCTGGCCGACGCCCTTGAAGAAGGCGGCCGTGAGGCGGCCCTTCACGCCGGGCGTGGTGAAGTACTCGGCCTTGGCGATGAAGGTGACCTTGCGGTCGAGCACCGCGGGCAGGAAGAACGAGTCCGAGAAGGACAGGTGGTTACTCGCCAGGATCGCCGGGCCCTCGGCCGGGACGTTCTCCAGGCCCTCCACCCAGGGCCTGAAGGTGACCTTGAGCGGTCCCCCGATAGCGACCTTCATCGCGCCGTACAACAACCGAGTGCCTCCTGTTTCCGTGGATCAGACCTTAACCCGCAGCACCGGGAATGGCCCCGACGACCCTGGTCGGTGTCAGTGCCGTCGCGTACGGTGAAGCACATCGGAAGTCGTCGTTTCCACCTCCCGCAGTTCCCACCTCACGCAGTTTCACTGGTTCCCCGTGGTTCCCCCTCTCACGAATTGGAGAGCGAAGGTGCCGGTTCTCCCCGGAGCCGAGCCGTACCGCCATGCCGGCGGAGAGGTCGGTGTCCTCCTCTGTCACGGCTTCACCGGCTCCCCCCAGTCGCTGCGCCCCTGGGCCGAGCACCACGCCGCGCACGGCCTGACGGTGTCCCTGCCCCTGCTGCCGGGCCACGGCACGCGCTGGGAGGACATGCAGGTCACCGGCTGGCAGGACTGGTACGCGGAGGTGGACCGGGAGCTGCGGCTGCTGCGCGAGCGCTGCTCCCGGGTGTTCGTGGCGGGCCTGTCGATGGGCGGCACGCTGGCGCTGCGGCTGGCCGCCAGGAACGGGACGGGTGTGGACGGCGTGGTGATCGTCAACCCGGCGAACAAGGTGCACGGCCTGTCCGCGTACGCCCTTCCGGTGGCCCGGCACCTGGTGCGCACGACGCGGGGCATCGCCAGTGACATCGCCAAGCCGGGCGCCGCGGAGGTGGGGTACGACCGGGTGCCGCTGCACTGCGCGCACTCGCTGCGCACCTTCTTCCGTACGGTGGACGGCGAGTTGCCGCGGGTGACCCAGCCCCTGCTGCTCCTGCGCAGCACCCGGGACCACGTGGTTCCGGCGGTCGATTCCGCCCGGATCCTGAGCCGGGTGTCGTCCACGGACGTAACGGAGGTCGTGCTGGAACAGAGTTACCACGTGGCGACGTTGGACCACGACGCGGACCGGATCTTCGAGGAGAGCCTCACCTTCATCGGACGGCTCGCACCCAGTGTCGGCAAGGAAGGGACGGCCGCAGTTGGCTGAGCACGACTCCGACCGCGAGGACCGCGAGCCGGACGAGAAGGGAGTGCCCTTCGACGAGGCCGCCGCCTGGGCGGCGATCGTCGCGGGCTACGGCGAGGAACCACCGGATCCGCCGGGTACGACGCCGTTCAAGCCGGTGCAGGACCTGGCGCTGCCGCCGATGGAGGAGGACGAGGCCGCGGCCGGTCCCCAGGCCGCTCAGGAGACGCCCCCGGCGAGACCGCTGGGCAGCTCCGTCTCCTTCGCGCCGGGGGTGGGCCCGCGTGACTACACGGCGCCCGAGGCGTCCGAGGACGACTTCGACGAGGACGACGAGGGCCACTTCGTACCGCCGGAACCGCCGCCGCTGCCGACCGCCGACACGACGGCCAGGTTCGCCTGGCTGGGTGTGGTGGGCGGGCCCGTGCTGCTGCTGATCGCGGTGCTGCTGGGCTGGGACATGACCTGGTGGCTGGCGACGCTGGGGATCGGCGGGTTCCTCGGCGGGTTCGTCACGCTGGTGACCCGGATGAAGACGGACGACGACGAGGACGGCGACCCCGGGCGGGGCGCGGTGGTCTGAGCGTCGCCCTACGACGGGGGAATTCTGAGGGCGGCCAGCACCGGGCAGGTGGTCCGTGGCCGCCCTCAGGCAGTACCTCCTGACGCCACCCTCGCACTGCTCGGCCCCGGGGGCCTCACAGGCTTCGGACGGCTGCGCCGGACTCCGTCCGGCGGCCCTGGCTCAGGACGCGGGCACCCGGAGGGCGGCCAGCACGGGCAGGTGGTCCGTGGCCGCCCTCAGGTCTGCTTCGGTGACGCCCGGCTGGTCGACGGGGACGCCGCAGCCGAGCACCTCGATGCCCTTCGTCGCGAAGATCGCGTCGATGCGCTGGTGCGGGTCGGTGGACCAGGAGGTGAACTCGCCGCCCCAGGGGGCGGTGACATGGCAGTCCTGGTAGGCGTCGGCCAGGCGGTGGAAGGTACGGCCGTCGGGCCGGTCGTTGAGGTCGCCGCCCGCGACGGCGTGCTCCACGCCCAGACCGGCGACCCGGTCCAGAAGCATGCCGCCCTGCTCGTAGCGCTCGTCCTGCTGGAGGCTGAGGTGGAAGCTGGTGACGCCGAGGCGGACGCCACCGAACCGGACGACGGCGGTGGCGAGGCCGCGGCGGTGCAGGCCGGGGGTGAGCGGGAGCAGCACGTCCTCGGTGCGCTCGACGGTGGCGCGCAGGTCGCAGAGGATCGCCGGGCCGGCCGCGGTCGCGCCGCCGGTGAGGATCACCAGGTCGCAGGCGGAGGCCAGGCGGGCGAGCTTCTTGCGCCAGCGGAAGAAGCGGGGGGCTTCCTGGACGAGGACCAGGTCGGGGGCGCAGGCCCTGATGACGCGGGCGAGGGCGTCGGTGTCGTCGCGCAGGGAGCGGATGTTGTAGCTGAGGACCCGGATGACGGCCGAACCGTCGGGTTCCGTGTGGGAGTTGGGGAGCGGCGCCATGTGGATCAACTGTACGCCCAACCGCTCGGGGCGCGAGGCGGGTGCGCGGCCGGCCGGTGCACTGTGGCCGGTCGCGCAGTTCCCCGCGCCCTGAGGGGTTGCGGTTGCCGCATCCCGGACATCCGGGGCGTTACATGATCGGGTCCGGCTCTCTCGCCAGGTCCGCCGCTCCTACCAGGCCCGCCTCGTTGCCCAGCTGGGCCGCGATGACCTCGGCCACCGGGCGCCAGTTGCCGCCGACCAGCCAGCGCTTGTAGGACTTGCGGATCGGGTCGAGGACCAGTTCGCCCTCGTCCGAGAGGCCGCCGCCGACGATGAAGGCCGAGGGGTCGAAGAGGGAGGCGAGGTCGGCCAGACCGGCGCCGGCCCAACGGGCGAGCTCGCGGTAGGAGTCGACGGCGACCGGGTCGCCCTGGCGGGCGGCCATGGAGATGTGCTTGCCCTCGATGCCGTCGGGGCTGCCGTCGCCGAGGCCGAGCAGGATCTCGGCGGCCTCGGGGGTCGCGTTGGCGCGCTGCTTGGCGTAGCGGACGAGGGCCCGGCCGGAGGCGTACTGCTCCCAGCAGCCCTGCGAGCCGCAGCCGCACAGCAGCCCGTCCGGGACCATCCGGATGTGCCCGAACTCGGCGGCGACCCCGAAGTGGCCGCGGCGCAGTTTGTTGCCGATGATGATGCCGCCGCCGAGGCCGGTGCCGAGGGTGATGCAGATGACGTTGCGGTGGCCCTTGCCGGCACCGAACTTGTACTCGCCCCAGGCGGCGGCGTTGGCGTCGTTCTCCACGACCACGGGGAGGCCGACGCGGGCCTCGACCTTCTCCTTCAACGGCTCCTGGCGCCAGTCGATGTTGGGCGCGAAGTAGACCGTGGAGCGCTGCCGGTTCACGTAACCGGCGGCACCGATGCCCACGCCGACGATCTCGTGCCCGGCGCGGGCGCCCTCTACGGCGGAAGCAATGGCGTCCACGATGCCCTCGGGCGTACCCGGGGTCGGCACCTTGTGGGTCGAGAGGATGTTGCCTTCCTCATCGACCACGCCGGCCGCGATCTTCGTGCCGCCGATGTCGACGCCGATGGTGAGTCCCATGAATCCCTCAGTTTCGGTCGAGCCCCGCTACGGCCAACCGTACCCGAGGCCCTGTCGCCGGGCTCCCGTCGTCCGCCCGGAGCCCGGCGGACGGGAACCCGGCGACAGGGCCTCGGAGGGCTTTCAGTCGAGGTCGATGCGCTCGCCCGGGGCGGTGCCCTCGCCCGTGTCCCTGCGGTCGGCGGAGGTCCAGCGGGTCTCCTGGGCCTGGACCGCGGAGCGGTAGGCCGCGAGGAGTTCGCCGCCGGCCGCGGCCAGGTGGTCGAAGACGTCCGGGTTGCGCTCTATGACGGGCTCGACGGCGTTCTTCGCCTGCTGCACGACCTGCCGGACCACCTGCTGGGCGGCGGGCCCGGCGACCGCCCCGAGGAGCGGGGTCTGGAGGCCGGAGAGCTTGTCGGCGACGGCGTCGACGAGCTTGCGCAGCTCCTCGGCGGCCGACCCCGGCGGGGGGCCGTACTGGGTGCGTCGGCGGGCCTTCTCCGCCTCCAGGTCCTCGGCGCACGCGGTGGCCCAGGCGTCGGCGTCCGTCGCCCGTGCCTCGTCCGCGGCCTCGGAGGCGCCGGCTGTGGGCTGCTCTTCGCTCATGACGGACTCCTGACTACGGTTCGTCCCTACGACGGTACCCGAACGGGCGTACCGGTTTCACCGTCAGCGCGGCCACAGCTCCGGGTCGGGCGCGAAGCGCAGCCGCAGCTCGCCGTCGCGCAGGGCGGCCCCGGCGACCGTGCAGCGGCGCAGCGCGGAGGGCAGCTCGACGATCCTGCGGAAGCCGCCGACGGTGATGACGACCTCGTCGCCACGCCGGACGAGGTCGAGGTCGTCCCGTATCGCGCCGGGCAGCGGGATGTGCCAGACCAGGACGCCGTCCGCCTCGATCAGGTCGGCGACGGGCCACTCGACCGGGGCGGCCTCCGTGTTGACGCCGGGCACGGCGAGCGCGGCGAGGTCGTCGGTGCCGCGCGGGTCGCGGCCGAGGTGGGCGACGGGGGTCACCGGGTGGACCTCCGCCCACTCCGCCAGGGCCTTGTGCTGCTGGGCGACCAGCCCGTGCAGCGGGGTGTCCTCGGGCAGCACGCGGTTGGCGACCAGGGCCTCCGTGGGCAGGCCGCGCAGGGCCAGTCCGAGGCGGGCGGCGCGGACGGCGTCGGCGCCCGCCGGGCCGGGCTCGGCGACCAGTCGTACGGCGGTGCGGCGGTCGCCGAGGACGGCCTCGACGGCGGCGAGTTCCACGTCCCAGCGGGCGGCGGTCTCGTAGAGCCAGTCGGCGGGCATGGGGACGCCGGCGAGCCGGCCGAGGACGGGCCGCAGGGCACGGGCGGCCTGCCGCTCCGGTGGCAGCAGGCGGCGCAGGTAGCGGCGGAGTTCCTCGGGGAGGGCGAGCAGGTCGAGGGCGCGCGGGGCGGCCGGCAGGTCGACGACGAGCAGGTCGTAGCGGTCGGAGAGGGCCGCGTCCCGCAGGGCCCGCAGGAGGGACAGTTCCTCGGCGCCGGGGAGGGGGGTGAGTTCCTCGGCGTCCAGGCGGGAGGCGCCGAGCAGGTCGAGGACGTTCGCGGCGCGCGTCTGGAAGGCGGTGAGGTCCTCGCGGAAGCGGGCGGCCGCGTCGGGGCGCCAGGCGGTGAGGGTGGCGGTGACCCGGGTGGGTTCCGGTCCTGTCGCCGTGCCCAGGGCCGCGCCGAGGGTGTCGGTGCGGTCGGCGCCGAGTACGAGGGTGGGGGTGCCCTCGGCGGCGGCGCGCAGGGCGGTGGCCGCGGCGACCGTCGTACGACCGCTGCCGCCGGGGCCGGTGATCAGGATGGTGCGCATGAGGGTGAACCGTAACGGACTCACCGGCGTGGGCATGGTGCCGCTGCGCGCGCCCGCCCGCGGCCGAACGGCTACTCCCCCGCCTCCACCCTCTTCTTCAGCCCCGCCAGCGCACGGTCGATGATGACCTTCTCGGCCTTGCGCTTGATCATCCCCAGCATCGGGATCTTGACGTCCACCGTCAGCGAGTACGTGACCTCGGTCGCTCCCGCCCCCACCGGCTTCAGCAGGTACGACCCGTCCAGCGACCGCAGCATCTGCGACTTCACCAGCGTCCAGGAGACCTCGTTGTCACCGGTCCACGTGTACCCCAGCGTCTGGTCGTCCTTGATCGCACCCGCGTCCATGACGAGGCGGACCTGCTCGGCCCGCCCCCGGGCGTCGGTCTTCAGTACCTCCGCCTCCTTCACCTCACCGGTCCAGTCCGGATACCGGGCGAAGTCGGCGATCACCGCCATGACGTCGGCCGGGGCCGCCTCGATCGTGATGCTCGAGCTGGTGTGTTCCGCCATCGCCGTGGCTCCTCCGGATGCGGGCCGGTATGAAGAGGTCGCTGAACGCGCGTGCGCACGCCTGTGCAGCGTGAAGGCTACCGCGCGCCCGACCAGCCGACTTCACCCCCGTGTCCGGGCTGTCACCATTCCAGCGCCCAGGGCCGCCCCGCACTGGCGAAGTGCCCGACGTTCACGCACTCGGTGGCCCCGATCCGCATGCGTTTCACCAGCGGCTGGTGGACATGTCCGAAGAGGGAGTAGCGCGGCCGGGTGCGCCGGATGGCGTCCAGCAGCGCGCGGCTGCCCCGTTCGAAACGGCGCGCCACGGTGTCGTAGACCAGCTCGGGCACCTCCGGCGGGATGTGCGTGCAGAGCACGTCGACCTCGCCGACCGCCTCGATCTTCGCCGCGTACTCCTCGTCGGAGATCTCGTAGGGGGTGCGCATCGGGGTGCGCAGGCCGCCGCCCACGAAGCCGAACACCCACCCGCCGATCTCCACCCGCTGCCCGTCCAGGACCGTCGTGCCCGGCCCCGCGTACTCGGGCCACAGCTGCGGCATGTCGACGTTGCCGTAGGTCGCGTACGTCGGTGCCGGGAACGCCGCGAACATCTCGGCGTACTGCTTGCGCACCGCCTTCTCGATCGCGCTCGCCCGGTCCATGTCGATCCCGCCCCACAGCCGCGCGCCCAGTTCCCGGGCCTCCTCGAAGCGGCGGGCGGTACGCAGCTCGACGAGGCGGTCGGCGTTCTCGACGCCGAACAGGTCGGGGAAGATGCCGCGGGAGTGGTCGGCGTAGTCGAGGAAGAGGACGAGGTCGCCGAGACAGATCAGGGCGTCGGCTCCGTCGCCGGCTCTGGCCAGGTCACGGGCGTTGCCGTGGACGTCGCTGACCACGTGGACGCGGGTCCTTCGGATGCCGGGGGGTGTGGCTGCCATGGTGATCAAGGGTAGGTCGGGCAATGCACTTGTGAACAGGCGATGGGCGGACCTGCGGTTACTGGTCAGTCACTAAGGCCGTGGACTACCGTACGCGGAGGAACACCCACCTGTGTGACGCAGCGAACATCTCGCCGGGACCCCCTGTCGAAGAAGCCATACCGGCGGGTAACGTCCGGGCAGTCCAGTCGTGCTCAGGATTTCAACCAGCGGATCTTCCGGCCCGCGGCGAAGCCCTGAGTACCTGCCCGAGCCGTGGACCGCACCGTCGCATCGCACAACGTCGTGGCGCCGGCGCCCTATGAGGAGCAGCAGTCTTGCGCGAGTTCAGCCTTCCGGCTTTGTACGAGGTCCCCGCGGACGGAAATCTGACCGACATCGTCCGCAGAAACGCCGCGCAGCATCCGGACGTCGCCGTGATGGCCCGCAAGGTCGGCGGTGTCTGGCAGGACGTCACCGCCACCGCCTTCCTCGCCGAGGTGCACGCGGCCGCGAAGGGCCTCGTCGCCGCCGGGATCCAGCCCGGCGACCGGGTCGGCCTGATGTCCCGCACCCGCTACGAGTGGACGCTCCTCGACTTCGCGATCTGGTGTGCCGGCGCGGTCACCGTGCCGGTCTACGAGACCAGCTCGCCGGAGCAGGTGCAGTGGATCCTCAGCGACTCCGGGGCCACCGCCTGCATCGTGGAACTCGACAGCCACACCGCCGCCGTGGAGTCGGTGCGCGAGACGCTGCCCGCGCTCAAGCACGTCTGGGGGATCGAGGCCGGCGCTCTGGAGGAGCTGGGCAGGCTCGGCCAGGGCGTCACCGACGCGACCGTCGAGGAGCGCAGCTCGCAGGCGAAGGCGGACGACCCGGCGACCATCGTCTACACGAGCGGTACCACCGGGCGTCCCAAGGGCTGTGTCCTCACCCACCGCAGCTTCTTCGCGGAGTGCGGGAACATCGTGGAGCGGCTGCGCCCGCTGTTCCGCACCGGCGAGTGTTCCGTGCTGCTCTTCCTCCCGCTCGCGCACGTCTTCGGCCGGCTCGTGCAGATCGCCCCGATGATGGCGCCGATCAAGCTGGGCTGCGTCCCGGACATCAAGAACCTCACCGACGAGCTGGCCTCCTTCCGGCCGACGCTGGTCCTCGGCGTCCCGCGGGTCTTCGAGAAGGTGTACAACTCGGCGCGCGCCAAGGCGCAGGCCGACGGCAAGGGCAAGATCTTCGACAAGGCGGCGGACACCGCGATCGCGTACAGCAAGGCGCTGGACACGCCGTCCGGCCCGTCCCTCGGCCTGAAGATCAAGCACCGGACCTTCGACAAGCTCGTCTACAGCAAGCTGCGGGCGGTGCTCGGCGGCAGGGGCGAGTACGCCATCTCCGGCGGCGCCCCGCTCGGCGAGCGCCTCGGGCACTTCTTCCGCGGCATCGGCTTCACGGTCCTGGAGGGCTACGGCCTGACCGAGTCCTGCGCGGCGACCGCGTTCAACCCCTGGGACCGGCAGAAGATCGGCACGGTCGGTCAGCCGCTGCCCGGTTCGGTGGTCAGGATCGCGGACGACGGCGAGGTGCTGCTGCACGGCGAGCACCTGTTCAAGGGCTACTGGAACAACGAGGCCGCGACCGCCGAGGCGCTGGCCGACGGCTGGTTCCACACCGGGGACATCGGCACCCTGGACGAGGACGGCTACCTCAGGATCACCGGCCGCAAGAAGGAGATCATCGTCACCGCGGGCGGCAAGAACGTCGCCCCGGCCGTGATCGAGGACCGGATCCGCGCGCACGCGCTGGTCGCGGAGTGCATGGTGGTGGGCGACGGGCGGCCGTTCGTGGGCGCGCTGATCACCATCGACGAGGAGTTCCTGGGCCGCTGGGCGGCCGAGCACGGCAAGCCGGCGGGTGCCACCGCGGCGTCGCTGCGTGACGACCCGGATCTGAACGCTGCGGTCCAGGCCGCGGTCGACGACGGCAACGCCGCGGTGTCGAAGGCGGAATCGGTGCGGAAGTTCCGCATTCTGTCCTCCCAGTTCTCGGAGGAGTCGGGCCACCTGACGCCGTCCCTGAAGCTCAAGCGCAACGTGGTGGCGAAGGACTACGCGAACGAGATCGAGGCCATCTACCAGAAGTAGGACGGCCCGTGCGGCTCGGCGGGGCTCAGAAGTCCTGGGCGAGAACCCGTTCCATCGTCCGCTCGGCGAGCGCGGTGATGGTCACGAACGGGTTCACGCCGATGTTCCCGGGGACCAGTGAGCCGTCCGTGACGTACAGCTTCGCGTAGCCCTTCACACGGCCGTAGTCGTCGGTCGCCTGTCCGAGGACGCAGCCGCCCAGCGGGTGGTAGCAGAAGTCGTCCGCGAACACCTTGCTCGACGACCCGAACAGGTCGTACCGGTAGATCGTCGCGTTGGCCGCGTTGATCCGGTCGAACAGTTTCTTGGCCATGGCGACCGAGACCGCGCTCTGGGCGGCGGTCCAGCCCAGCTTCACCGCGTCGCTCGCGGAGTCGTAGGTGAACGTGGCCCGTTGCGGGTTCTTGGTGATCGCCAGGTACAGGCTCACCCAGGTCTCGAACCCGATGGGCAGCGGCGCGATCTCCGCGAAGACCGGGTTGTCGGTGTTGGCCCAGTCGTCGATGCCCATCACCGGCATGGTCGACTGGTTGGCGCCGGTGGTGTCCCAGACGTGGTTGGCACGTCCGAGCATGGTGTTGCCGTTGGTGCTCCAGCCGCTGCCCACGCTGGAGTCGAGCGCGGGCAGCGTCCCGGTGTCCCTGGCCCGCACGAGCAGTTCGGTGGTGCCGAGGCTGCCGCCGCCGAGGAACAGGTAGGTGCAGCTGTACTGCTTGCTCTCGACCACGGCCCCGGTCGTGTCGATCCGGTCGACGCTCAGCACGTACGACCCGTCGCCGGCCCGGGTGACCGCCCTGACCTTCTCCATGGTGTGGATGGTCAGGTTGCCGGTGCCCAGGGCAGCGGCGAGGTAGGTCTTGTCGAGGCTCTTCTTGCCGTGGTTGTTGCCGTAGATGACCTCCTGGGCGAGCGCGGACTTCGGGACGGTGCCGGCGGCCTCCTGCGCCATGTACCCGAAGTCGTAGACGTTCGGTACGAAGGTGGTGGTGAGCCCGGTGTTGGCGGCGGCCTTCCGCGAGGTCCGGGCGAACCGGTACCACTCGGTCGACTCGAACCAGGTGGGGTCGACGGAGTTCACGCCGAGCATGGCGCGGGCGCGCGGGTAGTACGTGTTGTACATCGCGCTCGCGTCCACGGTCGGGAACTGCTCGGTGAAGTACGACCGCCGGGGCGTGACCGCCATCCCGCCGTTGACCAGGGACCCGCCGCCGACGCCCCGTCCCACGTACACGGACATGTCGTCGTAGTGCACCCGGTCCAGGACGCCGGGATAGGCGGTGATGTCCTTGTTGACGACGTCCAGCCAGAGGAAGGTGGCGAGCGGTGCCTCGGTGCGGGTCCTGAACCACATGGACCGCTTGTCCGGGGCGGCGGTCGAGCAGAAGATCTTTCCGTCGGAGCCCGCCGTGTTCCACAGCTGGCCCATCTCGATCATGAGGGTGCGTACCCCGGCCTGCCCGAGCCGGAGCGCGGCCACGGCCCCGCCGTAGCCCGAACCGACCACGATGGCGGGCGCGTTGTCGACGGCGGCGGCCTCCTCGGCGGCCTGCGCCGACTGGAGCTGGACCCGGGTGAGACCGGCCGCGGCGGCGGTCTGGAGGGCGATCATGCCCAGAATGTGACGTCTCGTCAGCTGACGCTGCATCAGTTTTGCTGCCATGCGCGCAGCATGTGCGGATTTTCCGCTTCCGCCTAGCCCTACGGCGAAGTTAGTGACAACGCGCCCCGAAAGGGGGGGCGCTGGGGGTCTCCCCGGCCGAAGGCTGGGGGGAGGAACGGCGCGACCAGCCACGACGGGCCCGCAGCCGAACCGCGACCCGCCCTTCTAGAGCAGCTCCTTCAGGCGCTCCGCAAGGAGATCCCACCGCCACTTCTCCTCGACCCACTGCCGCCCCCGCTCCCCCATCCGCCGCCGCAGCTCCGCGTCTCCCAGCAGCACCACGATGCGCTCGGCGGCCTCCTCCACGACCCCGCCCCGCACCACCCACCCGGTCTCCCCGTCGAGCACCGCGTCCGGCGCGCCCCCGGAGTCCCCGGCCACCACCGGAAGCCCGGTAGCCGAGGCCTCCAGGTACACGATCCCGAGCCCCTCCACGTCCAGCCCGCCGCGCCGGGTCCGGCACGGCATCGCGAACACGTCGCCCGCCCCGAAGTGCGCCGGCAGCTCGGCCCACGGCACGGCCCCCGTGAACCGCACCGACGCCTCGACGCCGGTCTCCCGGGCCAGCCGCCGCAGGTCGCCCTCGTACGGGCCGCCCCCGACGATCAGCAGCACCGCGTCCGGCTCGGCGGCCAGGATCCGCGGCATCGCGCGGATCAGCGTGTCCTGCCCCTTGCGCGGCACCAGCCGCGAGACGCACACCACCACCGGCCGGTCGGTCAGCCCCAGCCGCGCCCGCACCTCGGCGCCCCCGGACCCGGGATGGAAGGTCTTCTCGTCCACACCCGGCGGCAGCTGCACCATCCGGCCCGCCGCCCGCGCACTGAGCGCGGTCGCGATCCGGGACCGCGTGTACTCGCCCAGGTAGGTGATCGTGTCGGTCGTCTCGCCGATCCGCCCGAGCAGCTGCCGGGCGGCGGGCAGCTGGGCCCAGCCGGCCTCGTGCCCGTGTGTGGTGGCCACCAGCCGCTCGGCCCCCGCCCGGCGCAGCGCCGGCGCCATCAGACCGAGCGGAGCCGCCGCCCCGAACCACACGGACGTGCACCCGTGCTCCCGGAGCAGCCCGACCGCCGTCCGGGTCGCCCCGGGCGTCGGCAGCAGCATCGTCGTACGATCGCGTACGACGGTGAAGGGCTGCTCCGCGTCGAACGCGGCGGTGGCCAGGGCGCCCTCCCGGCTCCGCTTCCACGTGGACGCGTAGACGACGAGCCGCTCGGGGTCCAGCCGCAGGGCCATGTTGTGCAGGAAGGCCTGGATCCCGCCCGGCCGGGGCGGGAAGTCGTTCGTCACGATGAGGGTCTTGTGCATCGCCGCAGACCCTACCCGCACCGCGTGTCCGGCCGTGCCTCATGGCTCCCGCACAGGCCGGCGCGAGATCATGTGGCCCGACCGGACACGGCACGCCGAAGGACAGGGGCTCAGGTGGACACGAAGGGCGTGAAGCGTGCCCTGGCGTCGCTGCTCGGCGTCTGGGGGGTCACCCGGCTGGTGCTGCTGCTGTTCGTCCTCAAGGTGTTCGTCCTCCCCGGCGCGGACGTCACCACCGACGTGTCCGTGATCTACCAGGGCTGGTACGAGGTCCTGCGGCACGGGACGTTCCCGCTGGGCGACGTCACCTGGCAGTACCCGCCGGCCGCCGCCCTGGCGATCCTCTCCCCCGGCCTCCTGCCCTTCCTGGCCTACCCGACCGCCTTCTTCGTGCTGGCCCTCCTCGCCGACCTGGTGGTGCTGTCCCTGCTGCTCCGCACGGGGCCGCGCCCCGGCCGTACGCTGCGCGGCGCCTGGGTCTGGGTGCTCGGCGTCCCGCTCCTCGGCCCGACCGTGTACTGCCGCTACGACCTGATGGTCACCGCCGTCGCGGTGGCCGCGCTGCTCGCCGGGGCCCGGCGTCCCCGGATCATGGGGGCGCTGGCCGGGTTCGGCGCGATGGTCAAGGTGTGGCCGGCGCTGCTCCTGGTGGGTGCGGTACGGCGGCGGGCCTGGGCGTGGGCGGCGCTCACGGCGGGCGCGGTCGGAGCGCTGTTCGCGGTGACCGTGCCGGGCGCCTTCGCGTTCCTGACCTTCCAGCGGGACCGGGGCACCGAGGTGGAGTCGCTGGGCGGGCTGGTCTTCCACGTCGCCCGGCACTTCGGCTGGCACGGCGAGGTGCAGCTCCACTACGGCTCGATCGAATTCCTCGGCCCGCACGTGCGGGCGGTGAGTTCGGCGGCCCTGCTGCTCACCGTGCTCGCCTTCGGCTGGCTGCTGCTGTGGCGGCTGTCGGCGGCCCGTTTCCGCTCCCACACGCTCGCGGACGCCGCGTTCACCGCCGTGCTGATGTTCACGGTCACCAGCCGGGTGATCAGCCCGCAGTACCTGGTGTGGCTGGTGGGCCTGGCCGCCGTCTGCCTGTGCTTCCGGGCCGGCCGGATGACCGGGCCGGCGGTGCTGGTCCTGCTGGCGGCCTTCGTGACGGTCCTGGAGTTCCCGATCGGCTTCTCGCACGTCGTGGTGAGCGACTGGTACGGCGTCACCCTGCTGCTCCTGCGCGACGGCCTGCTGGTCGCGGCGACCGGCACGGCGGCGCGCGTGCTGTGGCGGTCCACGGTGACCGAGGTGCCGTCCCCGCCGGTGCCCGTCCGGCGGGGCGCCGCGCCGGAGCAGCTCACTCAGTCGCCGAGCTGAGCCGTCAGGTAGGCGCGCCAGCGTGCGGTGAAGGCCGGCAGGGTGGTGCCGAGCTCCTTGCGCAGGGCGTCCTCCACCGCGCCCGCGCGGGCCGGGTGGGCGCCGACAGCGCGGTAGAAGGCGCCCAGCCGCTCCTCGCCCCAGTGGGCGGCGATCATCCGGCAGGCCAGCCAGCCGCCCTCGTAGGCCTGGGCCAGTTTGGTGGGGTCGTCGGTGAAGCCGAAGTCCTTGTCCGCCGGGAGGCCCGCCGGTACCTGCCCGGACCGGACGGCGCGGGTGAGTTCCGGGGCGGCCTCGGTGGGGGTGCGGCCGGTGTCGAGGTAGCCGATCCAGTCGGCGTAGCCCTCGGAGAGCCACAGCGGGGTGGCGGACGTGGTGTGGGCGCGGGTGGCGACATGGGTGGTCTCGTGGGTGAGGACCACCTGCCGGCCGACCGGGGCGAGGACGGCGTACGCCTCCGGATTGAGGATGACCCGGTCCGCCGGGGTCCGCCCGGAGCCCCCCACCTCGCCGGTGGTGACGGCGGCGATGCCCCGGTAGTTGGCGGCGGGCGCGCCGAGCAGGCGCGCCATGGCGTTCAGCGACCCGGGCACGAGCAGGACCACCCGCCGGGTCCAGTCCCCGCCCCAGGCCTTGGTGACCTCCGGGACGGCGGTGTCGGCGAGGCGGGCGTAGCCGCGCAGCGCGGTCTCGGACTGGCCGACGCCGAGGACCAGGCTGTGGGTGCCCCGGACTGTGCGTACCGTGCCCTGGTCCCACAGTTGCTGGCCGGTCTCCTCGGCGGCCCGGTCACGGGTGACGTACCACCGGCCGTCGGCGGTGCGGTCCAGGGTGAGCGTACGTGCGGTGGTCACCGGCGCCGCGTCGTAGCCCCGGATCCGGAAGCTGAGCTGGGCGTCGGCGGTGGCCTCGGCGCCGTCCCGGTGCACGGCGGTCACCCGGTAGCTCCACTGCGCGAGCGGCACGGCCCGCAGGTTCGCGTACGAACCGACGATGCCCGTCTCGCCGTACGCGCGCCGGTCGTGGCCGAGGACGGCGGCCGCGCGCCGGTCCAGGACCCGCTGCACCTGCGCCGTCGCCGTCCCGGCCGACGGCTGTCCGCCACCGCATCCGGTCAGCGGCAGGAGCAGCAGACACAGCCCCACCGCCCCTGAGCGCCACGCCCGCCAACGACCAGCCACTTTCCGATCGTACGGGGCGGGGCGCGGAATTCAGGGCCGGGTGACGGAGGAGACCGGCATCATCCCGACCGGGTCGTAGCGGACCGGGGCGCCCGGGTAGGGGGCGTGGATGACCTGGCCGTTGCCGACGTACATCGCCACATGGCTGGCGTCGGACCGGTAGACGACCAGGTCACCGGGTTGCGCCTGGGAGAGCGGGACCTGGTGGCCGGCGTAGCGCTGCTCCTGCGAGGTGCGCGGCAGGTGGATCCCGGCGTGCGCGTACGACCACTGCATCAGGCCCGAGCAGTCGAAGCCGGAGGGGCCGCTGGCGCCCCAGACGTAGGGCTTGCCCAGGGCGGAGCGGGCGGCGGCGATCGCGGCGGCCGCGCGGGCGTCCGGGGGGAGCACGCCGGTCAGGTCGGCCAGGTCGGCGCGGCCGTCACCGCGGGAGGCGTGCTCGAAGGCGGCGCGGTCCTCGGTGGGCAGCGCGTTGAGCAGGGTCCGGGCCTGGGCGAGCTTGCGTTCCACGACGGCCTTGTGGGAGGCGACCGCGCGGCGGCTGTGCTCCAGTTCGGCGAGTTTCCCGGCCGCCTCGGCGCGCTCCTGGGCGAGTTCGCGCATCGCCGACCGGAGTGCGCCGAGCTGCCCGGCCCGGCGGACGTCGATGCGGTCGAGGAGGGACGCCCGGTCGAGGTACTCCTCGGGGTCGTCGGAGAACAGCAGGGCCACGGTGGGGTCGAGGCCCCCGGCGCGGTACTGGGCGCCGGCCAGCGAACCGAGCGCCTCCCGCATGGTGTTGATGCGCTGCTGCTGGCGGGCGATCCGGTCCTGGGAGTCGTTCACCTCCCGGCGCAGCCTGCCGGCCTGTTCGTCGGCCTTGTCGTAGGCCTGGGTCGCCTCCTCGGCCTGCTGGTACAACCGGTCCACCTCGGCCCGGGTGTCGGTCCGCGGGGCGGCGCTCGCGGGTACCGCGCCGAGGGCGGCGGCCGCGGCCGACAGCGCACAGAGGGCGGCACCGGCGCCCCGGTTGAACCCGGACGGTGCGAGACGGCGATGAGACCCCAAGGGAGCCCGCACTCCTTCCGATCGTCGGAGGCCGGCGGTCCTCCCCGGTTCCGGGGGAACGCGCCGGCACTGACGCCCTCCCCCGCCCGGCGGGCGGGGAATTCCGGTCCGCGCCGCTCGGCGGCACCACCGCGGGTTCCTGCTTCACGGGCCGCGGCCCACCCTTGCGGGTCGGTCTCGCGCAGCCTCCACAGGCCTGACATTCCGCCCGTCCGGCGGTAGGTCCGACGATTTCCGTCTTCGGACGCGGCGATGCTAGCCGCGCCGGGACACCACGGCCAAAGACCCGCCACGGGGGCACAACGAGGAGCCCCGCCTCTGACGCAGGTCAGGGCGGGGCGGAGGTCAGATCACGCTGACAGGATTCCCCCGTTCGGGCGCCACAGCGAGTTGATCTTCGGCCGTACGGGTGTCGCGGTGACCGGATGGGGTGGTCAGATCCGGACGCCGAACTCGAAGGTCATGTCGCTCATCGCCTCGTAGCGGACGACGGCACCCGTGTGCGGGGCGTGCAGCACCTGGCCGTTGCCCGCGTACAGGCCGACGTGGTGGTAGTCGCCGAAGAAGATGACCAGGTCGCCGACCTTGAGGTCGCTCTCGCTGTAGATGCGGGTACCGGCGTTGGCCTGCGCCTCGGAGGTGCGCGGGATGGTGACGCCGGCCTGGGCGTAGGCCCAGGAGGTCAGACCCGAGCAGTCGAAGGAGGACGGGCCGGAGGCGCCGTAGACGTACGGCGAGCCGATCACGGACTGGGCGGCGGCGAAGGCGGCGGCGGCCCGGCCGGAGGCGGAGCCGGTGTTACCGAGGTCCACCCGGGCGGTGGCGCGGCTGGCGGCCTGGGCCTGCTCCCTGTCGAGCGCGGCCTTCTCCTTGGCCGTCAGGGTGTTGAGCAGCTTCTGCGCGTCGGCGAGCTTGCCCTGGACGGCGGTCTTCTGCCTGGCCAGCTCGGCACGGGTGGCGGAGAGGTCCTTGAGCTTGTCCGAGGCCTCTGCCCGCTCCTGGGCGAGTTCGCGCTGTTTGTCCTGGATCTTCTTCAGGGCCTCGACCTGCTGGCTGCTCAACTGGTCGAGCGTGGAGGCCTTGTCGAGGTAGTCGTCGGGGTTCGACGAGAGGAAGAGCTGGACGGAGGGGTCTATGCCGCCGGAGCGGTACTGCGCGGTGGCCAGCGAACCGAGGCTGTCCCGCAGCTTGTTGAGATCCTCCTGGCCACGAGCCACGTTGTCCTGGATCGTGGAGATCTCCTTCTGCAGCTTCTGCTGCTTGTCCTTGGCGCCGTCCAGCTTCTCGGTGGCCTGCTCGGCCTCCTCGTAGAGCTTGTCGACCTTCGCCTTGACCTCGTCCTTGCTCGGCTTCTCGCCGGGCGCCGCGTTGGCGGCGTTGGCACTGAGGACTACGGCCGCCGCGGCTGCGGTGGTGAGCACGGTCACGCGTGCACGGCTCGGCTGCTTGGGTCGACGATGGGACGCCACGGAGACGGGCTCCTTCGTTTGAGTGATCACCCGTGTGGAGGTTCGAGCCCAGACCCTAGTGACCCTCCTGTGATCAGTTCAAACCCAGGAGCCAAAAATCTGGTCACGCAACGCACTCTTTGCACATAACTAACCTGCCGTGATGCCGGATTGACGCTACGTTGCGTGACTGTTCGGTCAATTCGGGCATTGCATATGCACGTTGCCCTTTCAGGACAGTCGCTTCAGAAGCATCGCAGAAGCCACCGGCCGCGCACCCGCCTTCGCGACCCCGTCGGCGACCTCGCGGTCGGTCGAGGCGACGATCACCGGACGGCCCGGCGGCTCGGCGCGCACCAGCTGGCGGATCAGCTCGTCGGCGGTGACACCGGGCTTCGAGAAGAGCACCCGGACCCCGCGCGGCGGGGCGAGCAGCACCGGCGCGGCCAGTTCCGCGCCGTCGAAGACACAGGTGACCTCGGCACCGGTCTGCGCGGCGAGCTGGGAGAGCTGGCCGAGCAGCCGCAACCGCTGCTTCTCGAGCGGCATCTGCGGATAACCGGTCTTGGTGACGTTGTAGCCGTCGACGACCAGGTGCGCCTGCGGCAGGGCGAGGAGCTGGTCGAGAATGGCCGGGTCGTGCTCGGACAGGGCGCGCGCCGCGATGTCCTTCGGGGTCATCCGGCCCGGTTCGACCGCGTCCACCGTCTCGGCGGGGCGCACCGACACCGGTGGCAGCGCCAGTTCGCGGCGCAGGCCCTGGGCCGCGTCGAGCACGGTGTCGAGCAGCAGCCGCACCCTCATGTCCTCGACGCTGCGCCCCTCGCGGGCGGCCCGGCGGCTCGCCTCCAGGGCGGCCTCGACCTCGCCGAGCCTCGCCTTGAGCCGCCGGCTCTCGCTCTCGGCGGCGGACACCTGGCTCTGCCCCTCGGCCCGCACCGTCTCCAGTTCGCCCTGCATCTTGCGCAGCGCGGCCTCACCGCGCCTGACGTCGCTGACGGCCGCGCGCAGCTTGCGGTGAAGCGATTCGGCTTCCTTCTTGGCCGCGTCCAGTTCGGCGCGCAGCCGCTCCGTCTCGGTCCGCGTCAGCTCCCGGGCCCGGTCCAGGTCCTCGCGCAGCCGCTCCAGCTCGGCCCGGCTCTCCTCGCCGGCCCGCTCGGCGTCCGCCCGCTGGGCCTCCTCGCCGGCCGCCGTCACCAGCTTCACCCAGTCGGTGGGGCGCAGTACGTAGGCCGCGGCCGCCACGTCGAGCGGGTCCGCGGCCGGGGGCGGGGAGCCGGAGTCCAGGGCGCCGGTCAGTTCCGGCTGGGCCTCTCTCAGCTTCTCCCCGATCCGCTGCCGGAAGAGGGGGTCCGTCTCCAGCGCGGCCGCCATGGCGTTGCCGGCGAACTTGGCCCGGCGGTTGGGAGCGAACCGGGCGTACTGCCGCAGCTGCGCGGGCAGTTCGCCGACGGTCAGCCCGCCGAACCCGTCCGAGACGATCTGCACGACCCGCCGTCGCACGCCGTCGGGCAACGGACGGTCAAGCACCTCGGCGGTGCCGTCGCCCGGCCCCCCGCCCGTGGTCTCCACCATCCGTCACACCCCATCACCTGTGCGGTGCCGCTCCCGGTCTCAGGAGCCGGCGCCCGGCCTGTCCACGAGTTCCACCTGGTCCACCGCGTTGCACCAGCGGCAGCGCACCGACTCGATGGTCTCACTGACCACCTCGCGCTCCTCGACGCTGGGCTCACCGGCCAGGTCCAGGTGCACGTACTCGACGACCTTCGACGAGCGGGTCACGTCGAAGCGCGTGAGGTTGCCGCAGAGGGTGCAGCGCCACCGCGTGGAGGCGGTCGGCAGGGGAACCGTCATCGTGGCTTGTTCGCTTCCTTCTAGTGTCCGTGACGCGCCGTCCCGACGCGTGTGGCTCGTACCCTACGGCCTGGTGGCTGCCCGACGCCGCCCTGTCCACGGCGGCGAGGCGATCTGCGTGGTTGCGTCCCGTTACGCCATGCTCTATGTCCATGATCGGCAACTGGAACACGACGGCCGCCCGGACCCTGCGGGGCCTGCGGGGGACGTCCGCACCCATGACGTACGCCCTGATCGCCGTGTGCTGCCTGGTCTTCGTCCTCGGGCCCGCCTCCGGCCTCACCACCTCCTACGGCACCGGGGCGGCCCTGGCGACGGCGCAGCGGGCGTATTTCCGGGGCTGGGGGGTGGTTCCGGCCGATCTGTTCGACGGTCCGGCCGGCGAGCTGCTCACCCCGGCCACGGCGCTGTTCATCCACGGCAGCTGGGTGCACCTGCTCGGCAACATGCTCTTCCTCTTCGTCTTCGGGGCGATGACCGAGGAACGGATGGGCCGGGTGGAGTTCACCCTCTTCTACCTCGGCTGCGGCTACCTCGCGCTGCTCGGCTACGCGGTGGCCAACGCCACGTCCCAGCAGTCCCTGGTGGGGGCGTCCGGGGCGATCTCGGCGGTCCTCGGGGCATTCCTCTACCTGTTCCCCAGCGCCCGCGTGACCAGTCTCCTGCCGTTCCTCTTCTTCCTGCCGCTGCGGTTCCCGGCCTGGGTGGTGCTGCCGTTCTGGGCGGCCCTGCAGTGGCTGGCCCTGGACCGGGCCCCCTCCGGTCCCGGCGTGGCCTACCTCGCCCACCTGGTCGGCTTCGGCCTCGGCTTCGGCTACGCCTGGGTGAGGTATGGCCGTACGACTAGAGTGAGATCAGCCCCAGCTCCGGCTCCCGAGGGAGAGAACCAGCCGTGATCACCGCGATCGTCCTCATCAAGACCAGCGTGGACCGGATCCCCGAGATCGCGGAACAGATCGCCGCGCTGGAGAGCGTCAGCGAGGTCTTCTCCGTCACCGGTACGTACGACCTGATCGCCATGGTCCGGGTGCACCAGCACGAGGACCTGGCCGAGGTCATCCCGGGCCGGATCAGCAGGATCCAGGGCGTGGAGGCCACGGACACGCACGTCGCGTTCCGCACGTACTCCCAGCACGACCTGGAGGCGGCGTTCGCGATCGGCCTGGACAGCTAACAGGCGCCGTCGGCCGCAACGCGCCCCGCAAGGGGCGCTGGGGGTGCCCCCGGCCGAAGGCTGGGGGAGGAACTGCGCGACAAGCCCCCACCGGCCGGTAGCCGGGCACGAAGCATCGTGGTCCCCTGCGGGTCCGCCATGGCTGAGCGCGCAGTTCCCCGCGCCCCTTACGGGGCGCTGATCACACCGCCGGGACGCAGCGGCCGTTCTCCGTGCGGTACGTCCACCTGGCGCCGTCGGCCACCAGTTCCCGCACCGCGTTCACGAACCGCTCCACGTGCTCGTCCGGGGTGCCCGCGCCGAAGCTCACCCGGATCGCGTTCAGCGACTTCTCGCCCGGTGCCGCCTCCGGTGCCCCGCACTCGCCCTGGGTCTGCGGGTCGGACCCCAGCAGGGTCCTGACCAGGGGGTGGGCGCAGAAGAGGCCGTCGCGGACGCCGATGCCGTACTCGGCGGAGAGGGCGGCGGCGAAGTGGGAGCTGTTCCAGCCCTCCACCACGAAGCTGATCACACCGACGCGCGGGGCGTCGTCGCCGAACAGGGAGAGCACCTTGACCTCGGGGATCTCGGCGAGGCCCGCGCGGACCCCGGCGATCAGCTGCTGTTCGCGGGCGACCAGGGTGTCCCAGCCCGCCTCGGTCAGCGCCTTGCAGGCGGAGGCGATGGAGTAGGCGCCGATCACGTTGGGCGACCCGGCCTCGTGCCGCGCGGCGCTCTCGTGCCACTCCACGGCCACTCCCCCGTCCTCGCGCCGGGTGACCTTGCGGCTGGCGCCGCCGCCCGCGAGGTACGGCTCGGCGGCCCGCAGCCAGTCGGCGCGGCCGGCCAGGACACCGGAGCCGAAGGGGGCGTACAGCTTGTGGCCGGAGAAGGCGACCCAGTCGACGTCGAGGTCGCGGACGGAGACCCGGTGGTGCGGGACGAGCTGGGCGGCGTCCAGGACGATCCGGGCGCCGTGCGCGTGGGCGGCGGCGGCCAGCTCGCGCACCGGCCACAGTTCGCCGGTGACGTTGGAGGCGCCGGTGACGCAGACCAGGGCCGGACCGTGCGGGTCGCGGTCGGCGAGGGCCCGCTCCAGGGTGGCCACGGCCTGCCGCGGGGTGCGGGGGGCGTCGAGGTAGCTGACCCGGGCGTCCTGCCAGGGCAGCAGCGAGGCGTGGTGCTCGGTCTCGAAGACGAAGACCTGGCAGTCGGCGGGGAGGGCGCGGGCCAGGAGGTTCAGGGAGTCCGTGGTCGAGCGGGTGAAGACCAGCTGGTCGTCGGGGCGGCAGTCGAGGAACTCGGCGACGGTCTTCCGGGCGTTCTCGAAGAGGTCCGTGGACAGCTGGGAGAGGTATCCGGCGCCGCGGTGGACGCTGCCGTAGTACGGCGCGTACGCCGCCACGTCGTCCCAGACCCGCTGGAGGGCGGGGGCGCTGGCCGCGTAGTCGAGAGCGGCGTAGCCGACCTCGCCGCCGGTGACGAGCGGGACGGTGACGTCCCGGCCCAGAACGGGCAGCGGGGCACAAACGGTACGGGTGGAGGCGGCGGTGGAGACAGACATGGCGAACTCCCGTGAGCGCAGCTGGAATCCACCGTGCGAGCGGACGCGCTCGAGCAACGGCGGGAAAGGAAAAGGAGGGTTGCGGGGGATGCGGAGGCGGGGCTCTGCGGCCCTATCGCATTCGCTTGCTCACGGAAGACTCCTCGACGACCAGGACCCCTGGTGTACGAGGGGTCCGCGCTTGCCGTAGACCTCGCTGCCTACGGCCTGGTCTTCACCCGGGGCACCCCGCCACGGACGGAGGGTTGCCGGACAGTCGGCCGGGGCCTCATGACTGTCACTCATGACCTGGGAAGAAACCTAGGTGAACTGATCGCGGACGCGCAACTCCTGTCCGGATGACGGGACGGGCACGAGGCCGGTTCGGCACCGCCGACAAGGCAGTGCCTGGTTGCACGCCGTTGCGGCGGGAAGCAAAGAGCGCTGACGCTCGGGATTCTTTCCGCCGCAACGGCGATCAGCGGCGGCCGGCGCGGTCCGGCGGTGCCGTACCGTGCCCCAGCCCCGGAGCCGTGCCCCTACTTGTGCGTCGCCGCCGCCCAGCGCTCCAGTGCTCGCTTGGCTGCGCCCGAGTCGATGGACTCGGCCGCCCTGGTCATGCCGGCCCGCAGTTGCTCGGCCAGTGTGCCGGGGCCCGGGTCCAGGGCCACCAGCGCCGCCGCCGAGTTGAGCAGCACCGCGTCCCGCACCGGGCCCGTCTCCCCGTCCAGGAGCCTGCGGGCGACCGCCGCGTTGTACGAGGAGTCGCCGCCCCGCAGCGCCTCCACGGGGACCAGGTCGATGCCGACGTCACGGGGGTCGAACGTCTCCTCCGTGACCTTGCCGTCGCGGACGGTCCAGACCCGGGACGTGGCGGTCGTCGTCAGCTCGTCGAGGCCGTCGTCGCCGCGGAACACCAGGGAGGAGTTGCCGCGCTCCGCGAAGACGCCCGCGACCACGGGGGCCATGCGGGGGTCCGCGACGCCGACCGCCTGGGCCCGGACCCGCGCCGGGTTGGTCAGCGGGCCGAGGATGTTGAAGACCGTGCGGATGCCCAGCTGGCCGCGGGCGGCGCCCGCGTACCGCAGCGCCGGGTGGAACCTGACGGCGAAGCAGAAGGTGATGCCGGCCTCCTCGGCCACCTCGGCGACCCGCTGCGGGGTCAGGTCGAGGTTGACGCCCAGCTTCTCCAGGACGTCCGAGGCACCGGAGGCGGACGAGGCCGCCCGGTTGCCGTGCTTGACGACCTTCGCGCCGGTGCCGGCCACCACCAGCGCGGACATCGTGGAGATGTTCACCGTCTTGGCGCCGTCGCCGCCGGTCCCGACGATGTCGACGGTGCGGCCCGGCACCTCGATGACGTTGGCGTGCTCGTACATCGTGCGGACGAGCCCGTTGATCTCGTCGACCGTCTCGCCCTTGGCCCGCAGGGCGACCACGAAGCCCGCGATCTGGGCGTCGGTGGCCTGGCCGCGCATGATCTGGTCCATCGCCCAGGCCGTCGCGTCGGCGCTCTGGTCCTGGCCGTACAGCAGTGCGTTCAGCACCCCGGGCCAGGAACGGCCCGCCGCGGTGTCGCCTCCAGCGGGGGTCACAGCGCTCATAAGGCCGCTCCTGAGTGTCGTACCGGCGGAAAGACGGTTTCTGGACTCACCCTATCCAGCCGCGGGCACCGCGAAGGGCCCCCGTCCGGTGTACGGACGGGGGCCCTTCGACCGTGGCGTGGCGACGCCGTCGATCAGTGGTGGCCGTGGCCGCTCGTGATCTCCTTGTACTCCTCGACGCTCGGCTTCGGGATCTGGTTGTCCTCGCCGTAGTAGGCGTTGCTCAGCTTGGCGCGGAGCTTCTCGGACCCCTTGATCTTGCGCTCGACACCGTTCTCGTCCACCGCCGGGCCGACCTGGGCCGGCTCGTACTGGTGGTGGGCGGTGAGGGTGTGCAGCTGCTCCTGCGAGAGCGGCTCGTGGACCTCGATGAACTCACCGTGCGGGAGCCGCTTGATGATGCCGGTCTCGCGACCGTGCAGCACCTTGTCGCGGTCCCGGCGCTGGAGGCCGAGGCAGATCCGCTTGGTGACGATGAACGCGATCACCGGTCCGGCGAAGAAGAAGATCCGGACGAACCAGGTGACGTCGTTGATCGACAGGTGGAAGTGGGTGGCGATCAGGTCGTTGCCACCACCGATCAGACCGACCATGTAGACCGTGACCCAGGCGACACCGAAACCGGTGCGGGTCGGGGCGTTGCGCGGGCGGTCCAGGATGTGGTGCTCGCTCTTGTCGCCGGTGATCCAGGACTCCAGGAACGGGTAGACCGCGATCGCCGCGAGGACCAGACCGAACAGGACCAGCGGGATGAAGACGCCCAGGACCAGGGTGTGGCCCCAGAGGTTGATCTCCCAGCCGGGCATGTAGCGGATCAGACCCTCGGCGAAGCCCATGTACCAGTCGGGCTGGGCGCCGGTGGACACCTGGTCCGGGCGGTAGGGGCCCATGGCCCAGATCGGGTTGATCTGGGTGGTCGCCGCGATGACCGCGATGACACCGAAGACCAGGAAGAAGAAGCCTCCGGCCTTGGCCATGTAGACCGGCAGCAGCGGCATGCCGACGACGTTCTTCTCGCTCTTTCCGGGACCCGCGAACTGCGTGTGCTTGTGGTAGAAGACCAGGATCAGGTGGCCCACCATCAGGCCGAGCATGATGCCCGGCAGCAGCAGGATGTGGATCGAGTAGAACCGGGCGACGAAGTCGTGGCCGGGGAACTCGCCGCCGAAGAGGAAGAACGAGATGTACGAGCCGACGATCGGCATCGACAGGATCGCGCCCTCGGTGAAGCGGACACCGGTGCCGGAGAGCAGGTCGTCCGGGAGCGAGTAACCGGTGAAGCCGGTGAACATGCCGAGGACGAACAGCAGGAAGCCGAACAGCCAGTTGATCTCACGCGGCTTGCGGAACGCGCCGGTGAAGAACACGCGCATCATGTGCACGAACATGCCGGCGAGGAAGATCAGCGCGGCCCAGTGGTGGATCTGCCGGATGAGCAGACCACCGCGCACGTCGAAGGAGATGTGCAGGGTCGAGTTGAACGCCTCGGACATCAGCTGGCCCTGGAGCGGGACGTAGCTGCCGTGGTACTCCACCTCGTTCATCGACGGGTGGAAGAACAGCGTCAGGTACACACCCGTCAGGATGATGATGATGAAGCTGTACATGCACACTTCGCCCAACATGAACGACCAGTGGTCGGGGAAGATCTTGCGCATGTTGGACTTGGCGAGGGAGTAGATCCCGAGCCGTCCGTCGGCCCAGTCGGCGACGCGCTCGCCGGCCGGTGCCTTCCCGCGGGCGCGGGACTCTGAGTTTTCTGAAGTGCTCATCCGCGCTCCCAGAATGCAGGACCGACGGGCTCCTCGAAGTCGCCGAGCGCCTGGAGGTAGCCCTCCTCGCTCACACCGATGCGCAGCTGCGGCAGGGCGTGACCGGCCGGGCCGAAGATCACTCGGGCACCGTCGGAGAGGTCGAAGGTGGACTGGTGGCACGGGCAGAGCACGTGGTGGGTCTGCTGCTCGTACAGCGAGATCGGGCAACCGACGTGGGTGCAGATCTTCGAGTAGGCGACGATTCCCTCGTGCGACCACTCGAGCTCGCGCTTGTCCTTGATGTTGTCCGGCTGCAGCCGGATGATCATCAGGGCCGCCTTCGCCATGACGTTCTGGAAGTCCTCCTGGTCCTCCTCGACGCCCTCGGGCTTGGCGAAGGTCAGCGAGCCGACGGCGACGTCGGAGGGACGCAGCGGCTCGTTGGTGTTCATGTTGACGAGCAGCTTGCCCTTCGACCACGCCGTGTGCCGCAGCGAGGTGCCGGGCAGCGGGCCGAGGTCGCGCAGCAGCACGACACCGGAGAGCGGGACCAGGGTCAGCGCGCCGAACATCGTGTTGCGGATCAGCTTGCGCCGGCCGAGCGCCGACTCCTTGGCGCCCTGCCGGAAGTCCTCGTGGACCTTGGCACGGACCTCGGGGGAGGCCTCGATCGCGTGGCGCTCGTCGGCGACCTCCACGTCGGACATCAGGGTGCGGGCCCAGTGGACCGCGCCCGCGCCGATGCAGAACAGCGCCGTACCGAGGGTCATGCCCAGCGCGAAGTTCAGCGCGCTGATGTGACCGAGCGGGAAGACGAAGATCGACTTGTCGTGCGGGATCGTCACGTACGAGGCGATGAAGCCGACGGTGGCCAGCATCGAGATCGTGAACAGCAGGGCCACGACGCGCTCGGACCGCTTGGCGGCCCGCTCGTCGATGTCCTGGATCCGGTGCTCGTGGGGCGGCAGACCCGGGTCCGCGAACGGATCCTTCTCGTCCGCCACGCTCACGGCGCCGTGCGCGTGGTCCTGCTCAGCGGGCAGGTTCTCTTCTGGAATGTCTTGGCTACTCATGACTTCTTGGCCTTTGCGGTCCGAGCGGCGACCCAGACGGCGACCGCGATCAGGGCACCGAGACCGAAGATCCACGCGAACAGACCCTCGCTGACCGGCCCGAGGCCGCCCAGGTTGAGACCGCCGGGGTTCTCCGTGTCGGGGCTGTTGACCGCGTCGATGTACGCGATGATGTCCTTCTTGTTCTTCTCCGTCAGCGTGGTGTCGGGGAAGGACGGCATGTTCTGCGGGCCCGTCTGCATGGCCTCGTAGATGTGCTTCGGGGCTACGCCCTCGAGGTTCGGGGCGAACTTGCCCTTCGTCAGCGCGCCACCCGCGCCCACGAAGTTGTGGCACTGCGCGCAGTTGGTGCGGAAGAGCTCACCACCCTTGGCGATGTCGGCACCGTCCGAGCCGTACTGCTCCGAGGTGGGGACCTCGGGGCCGGCACCCAGCGAGGCGACGTACGCCGCGAGCTGGTCGATCTGCGCCTGGGTGTAGATGTTCTTCTTCTTGACGACCTGCGGGCCCTGCGAGGTGGCGGCCGGCATGCGGCCGGTTGCGACCTGGAAGTCGACGGCCGCGGCGCCCACGCCCACCAGGCTGGGGCCGTCGGACGAACCCTGACCCTTGGTGCCGTGGCAGCTGGCACAGCCGACCGAGTAGAGCTTCTGGCCCTCCTCGATCGTCAGGGACTGGGAGGTCTCGTCGGCCTGAGCCTTGCCCGCGGGCGCGAGAAAGGCGTAGGCCCCCCCAGTGCCCACCAGCGCGAGGAGTAGGACGACGACCGCCGCCAGCGGATGGCGTCGTCGTGCGGAGAGCTTTTTCACGGATTACCCCGGTGTCAGGATCTTCTGCGTCGATGCTTCTGGAAAGTGCGCTTCTACGGCGCGTGGAGCCGGCCCCGGCTACTTGATCAGGTAGATCGTGGCGAAGAGGCCGATCCAGACGACATCGACGAAGTGCCAGTAGTAGGACACGACGATGGCCGCGGTCGCCTGCTCGTGCGTGAACCTCTTCGCCGCGTAGGTGCGCCCCAGGACGAACAGGAAGGCGATGAGGCCGCCCGTCACGTGCATGCCGTGGAAGCCGGTGGTCAGGTAGAAGACCGAGCCGTACGGGTCGGACGAGAGCGAGATCCCGTCCTTCTTGACCAGCTCGGTGTACTCGTAGATCTGACCGCCGATGAAGATCGCGCCCATGATGAAGGTGAGGATGAACCAGCCCCGGAGCTTCTTCACGTCCCCGCGCTCGGCGGCGAACACGCCGAGCTGGCAGGTGAGGGAGGAGAGCACCAGGATCGTGGTGTTGGTCGCGGAGAACGGAATGTTGAGATGGCTCGCCATCTCCTTCCAGTGCGCCGGACCGGTCACCGATCGCAGGGTGAAGTACATCGCGAAGAGGGCCGCGAAGAACATCAGCTCGGAACTCAGCCAGATGATGGTTCCGACGCTGGTGAGGTTCGGCCGGTTGACCGACGGGTGCGCGTGCCCGGTATCTACTGTCGTTGCTGTCGCCACGACCGACATTATGTCGGTCGCTTATCTCGCGCTCACTCCGGGGGGTGCCGTTCGGAGTGTCCGCCCCGTGTGTACTGCCCGGATGGCCCATCGAAGCGGTGTTCCCACAGGTGTTGGCGGGGAGTTCCTGGGGGTAGCATCCGGCGCATCGGTCCTGTCCGTACGACGCTGACGTCTCGGAGGAACAATGCAGCCGACCGCCACGGTGCTGGTCTACAGCGACGATTCCAACACCCGCGAGCAGGTGCGGCTGGCCGCCGGCCGGCGTCCTGCCCCCGATGTGCCGTTCGTCGAGTTCCTGGAGTGCGCGACGCCCCAGGCGGTCGTCGCCGAGCTGGACAGGGGCGGGATCGACGTGTGCGTCCTGGACGGCGAGGCCGTGCCCATGGGGGGCATGGGGGTGTGCCGTCAGATCAAGGACGAGGTCTTCGAGTGCCCGCCGGTGCTGTTGCTGATCGGGCGGCCGCAGGATGCGTGGCTGGCCACGTGGAGCCGGGCGGACGCCGCTGTGACGCTGCCGGTGGAGCCGGTGGAGTTCGCGGGGGCGCTGGCGTCCTTGTTGCGGAAGAAGAGGCTGCTGAGCGCCTAGGAGGGGGTGGGGCGCGGTGTGAGCGCGAGTGTGGGCCGGTGGGGGCCGTTCGCGCAGTTCCCCGCGCCCCTTGGCTGGCTGCCCTGGAGGGCGTTTCACAGGGCTGCCGGCTGGACCCTCGCCGCGTCCGCCGGTGGGGTGGTCGGGGTGGTGTTGGTGAGGGCGCTGCCCTTGGTCCAGTCCTTCCAGGTGATGTTCCAGTCGCCGAAGCCGTTGCCGAAGTGCTCCATCTCCTCGCCGTTGGAGTTGACGACCTTCACCAGGTCTCCCGGGCGGACGTTGTCGAAGAACCACTCGGCGTTCGAGGTGCTCATGCCGGTGCAGCCGTGGCTGACGTTCGCGTACCCCTGGGACCCCACCGACCAGGGCGCGGCGTGCACGTACTCCCCCGACCAGGTGACCCGGGTGGCGTAGTAGACCGGGAGGTCGTACGAGTCCGAGGTGCCCTCGGCGATGCCGACCGTGGTGCCGCGCATGCGTACGAAGTACTGCTTCTCCAGGACGACCTTGACGCCGTTGCGGGTCTCGTAGCCCGGTTTGCCGGTGGTGACGGGGATCTGGTCGATCTCCTTGTCGTTCCGGTACACCGTCATCTGGTGGGCGGAGGCGTCCGTGAGGGCGAGGATCTTGTCGCCGGTGGTGAGCTTCAGGGGCTCGGCCGCGGCGCCCCAGAGGCGGTCGCTGATCCGGACGCCGTCCAGGTTGCTGTGCACCTGGATGGTGGCGTGGGCGGGCCAGTAGTCCTTGGGCCGGTAGTGGAGCTCCTTGTCGCTCACCCAGTACCAGGAGCCCTGCACGGCGGGCACGGAGTCGACCCGCAGGGCGCGCTCGACGACGGCGCGCTGGGCCTTGTCCCTCACCGCGTGGTCGAGTTGGGCGGTGACGGGCTGGCCCACGCCGTACTCGCCGTCCTTGGGGCCGAAGGTGACCTTCAGCCGTTGCTGGGTGGTGGGTTTGCTGGTGTCGAAGGTGAGGACCTCGCGGCCGGGCGCGCCGTCCTCGTCCTCGGTGCTGACCTGGACCGTGTAGTGGGCGTTGGCGGCCAGCGGGGAGGTGCTGTGCCAGCGGTGCCCGTCGGCGTCGAGTTCGCCCGCCACATGGCGACCCGTGGCGTCCTGGGCGGTGACGTCCGTGATCCGGTCGTCGTCGCTCCGGGCGACCACCTCGAGGGGCTTGTCGGGGTCGGCCTGCTTCCCCTTCTCGGTGGGGGTGTTGAAGGAGACCTGGTCCGCTGCGTCGTACGGCTTGGCCGACAGCGGGTTGCCGTCCGAGCTGCAGGCGGTGACGCCCGCGCCGAGGGCGGTCACCAGCAGGGCGCAGCCGGCGACGGTACGGGCGCACGGAGAAAGACTCATATTGTCACGCTATGAGATGTTCTCCGGCTCGGCGCGGCGGTTGACCCGGACGGGGGACGGGCGCTGCGCCGAAGGCGGGAGCCGCCGGAAAGAGCGGGAGCCCGGACCCTCCTGACGGAGGGTCCGGGCTCCCGGTGCGCTCGGCGCGTGCTTACTGGGTGCGGTTCTCACCGCGGTAGTACTCGAACACCCAGCCGAAGAGGCCGATCATGATGATGGGCGCCGAGAAGTACAGCAGCCACCAGCCGACGGCGACACCGAGGAAGGCCAGCGCGCCACCGACACCGAGGGCGAGGGGCTGCCAGCTGTGCGGGCTGAAGAAGCCCACCTCGCCGGCCTCGTCCGCGACGTCGGCCTCCTTGTTGTCCTGGGCACCGGCGTCCACCCGCGAGGCCGTGAAGCCCAGGTAGAAGCCGATCATGATGCACAGGCCGAAGGCCATGAAGAGTGCCGTGGTGCCGGCCGCCTCCTTCGACCACACGCCATAGACGATCGCCATGGCGAGGACGAAGACGCTCAGCCACACGAACATGCGGCCCTGGATCTTCACTTGCCGGCCTCCTTGCTGCCCGCGACAGCAGCGGCGACATGGCCGTGCTCCAGCTGCTCCAGGGCGGCGATCTCAGGGTGGTGCAGGTCGAACGCCGGGGATTCGCTGCGGATCCGCGGCAGGGTGAGGAAGTTGTGCCGCGGCGGCGGGCAGGAGGTCGCCCACTCCAGCGAACGGCCGTAACCCCACGGGTCGTCGACCTCGACCTTCTTGCCGTACTTGGCCGTCTTCCACACGTTGTAGAGGAACGGCAGGATCGACAGGCCGAGCAGGAAGGAGCTGATCGACGAGATGGTGTTCAGGGTGGTGAAGCCGTCGGCCGCCAGGTAGTCGGCGTACCGGCGCGGCATGCCCTCGGCGCCCAGCCAGTGCTGCACCAGGAAGGTGCCGTGGAAGCCGATGAACAGCGTCCAGAAGGTGATCTTGCCGAGCCGCTCGTCGAGCATCTTGCCCGTCATCTTCGGCCACCAGAAGTGGAAGCCGGAGAACATCGCGAAGACGACCGTACCGAACACCACGTAGTGGAAGTGGGCCACCACGAAGTACGAGTCCGAGACGTGGAAGTCCATCGGGGGCGACGCCAGGATGACACCGGTCAGACCACCGAAGGTGAAGGTGATCAGGAAGCCGGTGGCCCAGAGCATCGGTGTCTCGAAGGACAGCGACCCCTTCCACATGGTGCCGATCCAGTTGAAGAACTTCACACCGGTCGGCACCGCGATCAGGAA